>JAWOEM010000510.1:0-8423 GCA_046482785.1 Salinivirgaceae bacterium | reverse complement strand
GGAAAGCCAAACGTATCGTACAGTTCAAAAACCGATTTCCCGTCTACGGTGTTTTTTTGCTCTTTTTTTAGCGTTGCCATCTTTTTGTCGAGCAAGGCTATACCGGTTTCCAACGTATGTAAAAATGTGCTCTCTTCTTCATGTATCACTTTCGTGATGATGTCTTGTTGGGTTTGCAGCTCGTTAAATGCTTCGCCCATTTCTTTTACAAGTGTTGGTACGAGTTTACTGATAAATGGTTCGTTTTGATTGAGGAACGTGTAAGCGTATCTTACTGCACGGCGGAGTATGCGTCTGATAACGTAGCCTGCTTTGTTATTCGATGGTAACTGTCCATCGGCTATAGCAAAAGCCACTGCGCGCAGGTGATCTGCAACCACACGCATGGCAATATCTGTTTTTTCGTCTTTTCCGTAAATTAAATCAGAAAGTGTCGCAATTTGCTGAATTATGGGTTGGAACACATCGGTATCGTAATTCGATGTTTTGCCCTGCATTGCCATACACAAACGTTCGAATCCCATACCTGTATCTACGTGTTTCGCAGGTAGTGGATCTAATCTGCCATCGTCTTTGCGGTTAAATTGCATGAACACAAGGTTCCATATCTCAACTACTTGCGGATGATCTTCATTAATAAGTTCCGTAGCATCAACTTTTGCGCGTTCGTTGTCGGAACGCAAATCGATGTGTATTTCGGAACAAGGGCCACAGGGTCCGGTAGCGCCCATTTCCCAAAAGTTATCTTTTTTCGATCCGTTTAATATGTGTTTTGCCGGTAAAAATTGCGCCCACAATTCAGCGGCTTCATCGTCGCGTTCCAGATTGTCTTCTGCCGCACCTTCAAATACCGTTGCATACAGGCGGTCTTTTGAAAGTTCTAACTTTTCGGTAAGCAGCTCCCATGCCCATTCAATGGCTTCTTTCTTAAAATAATCGCCAAAAGACCAGTTCCCCAACATTTCGAACATGGTGTGGTGGTACGTATCGTGCCCAACTTCCTCCAAATCGTTGTGTTTTCCCGATACACGCAGGCATTTTTGCGAGTTGGCTACGCGTGGTGATGTGGGTGCGGCCTGACCAAGAAAAATGTCCTTAAATTGATTCATGCCGGCATTAACGAACATTAATGTAGGATCGTTTTTTATTACCATCGGGGCAGAATCGACTATCGAATGGTTTTTCGATTCGAAAAATTCCTTAAATACGCTTCTTATTTCATTAGCCTTCATCATATTTATGCTGCTTTATTGATATTGAATGAATTAATTATTGTAATTTTCATTGATTTGCGTTAATTTTGCTCCTCTTAGATATTGAGCACAAAGTAAATAAAAAAATGGCAAAAACCAGATATCGCTTTAATCCGGATACACTACACTACGAAAAAATTGAACTTTCTTTCAAGGAGAGGTTTATGCGTTCGCTTCCGCGCGTGTTGGCCGTAATGATTATTACCTCGTTTGTAATTTTCCTGCTATCAGATTTAATCGATACGCCACAGGAGAAAAAATTGAAAAGCGAAAACGAGCAGCTCCGCTTCCATTTCGAAATGCTGAATAAGCGAATAGCAGAAACGGAAATGGCTTTAGCCGATATTCAACGACGCGATAAAAATATTTATCGAATTATTTTTGAGGCAGAACCATTGGCCGACGAAATGCGTAATCCCGGTATTGGAGGTATCAACACATATAAGGATATCGACTTGGAGCTTATTGCGCAAACTGCATCAAAAATTGATGCACTAAGTCGCAGCATGGTCGTTCAATCAAAATCGTACGACGATATTATTGAACTGGCTAAAACTAAAAAAGAGTTTTTTCGTTCCGTTCCAGCCATTAGTCCAATATCTGATCGCAACTTCAAGCGTTTTGCTTCAGGATTCGGGTATCGTATTCATCCCATTTACAAAACACGGAAAATGCATACCGGAATCGACCTTTCGGCTCCACGAGGCACTAAAGTGTTTGCCACAGGCGATGGCGAGGTTGTAAAGGCCGGAAAATCCAGCGGGGGATACGGAAAAATTGTTATTATCGACCATGGCTACGGGTACAAAAGTTTGTATGCTCATTTATACTCAGTTGATATTAAACGAGGCGATAAAGTAAAACGAGGCGAGTTCATCGGTACTGTAGGTAATACAGGGCGAAGCATTGCGCCTCATTTGCACTATGAAGTGCGGTACAACGAGAAGCCTGTAGACCCGGTTAATTATTATTTTAACGATTTAACCCCCGAGGAATATGAGCAAATGCTTGTTATTTCTTCTCGTCCAAACCAAAGTTTCGATTAAACCTTTTTGCTTCATGCGCTACTTATCTTTTTTTCTGTTGTTTTTTGTAACAATAACCAGCTCCAATGCCCAAAATAAACCCGATACGGTGACAATTGCAGCTGTTGGCGATATTATGTTGGGTACAGATTTTCCAGAACCTATTTATTTGCCGCCCAATAAGAATTGTTCCGGACTGCTGAGTCCGGCACAGCTCTATTTTCAAAATGCACAGCTTGCTTTCGCCAATTTGGAAGGCGCATTTAACGATGGTGCTGAGTTGGTAAAGCGCTGCAACGACCCTAAAGTTTGCTATGCTTTTCGTACGCCACAATCAATGTTTTCTTGCATTCACGAAAGTGGACTAAACCTCTTTAGTATTGCAAACAACCATATAATGGACTTTGGAATGCCGGGAGCCGACTCTACTATTGCGCTGGCAAAACAGAACCAATTATGGATAGCAGGTGTATATAAGCAACCCTACGAAATTTTCATGAAAGATAGCGTGTTGTACGGATTTACTGCATTTTCTCCCAACAAGGGCACAAACGATTTCCATAACGACGATTATCTGCTTAAAACCATTAAAACACTGGCCGATACGGCCGATATTGTAATTGTTTCGTTTCATATAGGCGCCGAGGGGAGTAAACATCAGCATGTAACTCGTGAAACAGAAACGTTTTATGGGGAAAACCGTGGGAATCCTTATCAGCTGGCGCGTGATGTGATCGATGCCGGAGCCGATATTGTGCTAGGGCATGGGCCACACGTAGCAAGAGCTTTCGACATCTATAAAAATAGATTTATTGCATACAGTTTAGGTAATTTTTGTACCTACAGCCGAATGAACCTTAGGGGAGTAAATGGATTGGCTCCGCTGGTAAATATAAAAACAACCACCGATGGCGAATTTATTGAAGGACAAATAGTGTCGTTCAAGCAATATTACGATCGTGGATTGGTGTACGACCCGCAAAACCATGCTGCCAAAAAAATAGAAGAGCTTACGCTGATAGATATTCCGGAGTGTGAGCTAAAGTTCGAGAAAAATGGTTACTTTAGTAAATAAAAAAAAACGATGCCTTACAAAGAGCCGAAAATAGAAAAACTATTCTACAGTATGGGAGAAGTAGCCGAAATGTTCGGTTTAAATGCTTCTACCATCCGTTATTGGGAGAAAAATTTTCCGCACCTAAAGCCGAAGAAAAACAATAAAGGAAACAGGCAGTTTACGAAAAAAGATATCGAAGATCTGAAACTGATTCATTATCTGCTAAAAGAGCGTGGATTAACTATTAAAGGTGCAAAATCGAAAATTAAAGATAATAAGGAAAATGTAACTGATAATGCCGAAATTGTAGATCGATTACAAAAAATTCGGTCGATGCTTATTGAAGTGAAGGGACATTTATAATGAATTGACATTGATATGGGGACTGGAATAACCCGTGTTTGATATCGCAAATTTTAAAAATGTTGCGACATACATATTAAAGTCAACTAAGCCTGCCCTTATTTTGGAGTAGGCTTTTTTTGTGATATGCAATTGATAAAAATAAATGAAAAAGTTATGATAGGGGTACGCAAGATTAAAGTGAAAATGGTGGCACATAAAGGTGCTCCCGACAGTGTTTTTGAAGAGGGGCGAAGAATGTTGGAGCAAGTGGTGCCCGATGATTGTATTGAATTTGTGCAGGCAGAACCCAATGTCCTTTTTTTTGTAACCGGAGGATCGGAGCGTAGTGCTGCCGAAACGGCTGCTAAGCTCCATCGGGTAGGTTTGTGGGCGCATGAGTCTGAAAACTCCTACGCCTCGGCCATTGAAACGAAAGCCTATTTCGATCAGCACAATAAAAACTGTTACTTGTGGGATATTGGCGACAGCCATTTTCAGGAGCAAGTATTGAACCTTCAAAAAACAATGCAAGCAAAGCGAACCCTAAAAAATCGGCAGTTGGGTTTGTTGGGCGATGTTTCGGAATGGTTGCTGGCCTCCGATATACCAGCCGTTACACTTAAAGAACGTTTTGGAATCGATTTGGTGCCCATTTCGTGGGATGCAGTTCCGCTATACAAAACATGCGACGCTTCGCCAGAATTTGATAAGCAGTTTGGTACTGCCAATCCAAAGTTGCACGAAGCATCGCAGGTACATGGACTATTGCAAAAGACCATTCGCGATAATGCCCTCGATGCCATAACTGTTGAGTGCTTTCCGCTTGTAAAAGAACATGGGGTTACCGCTTGTTTGTCGCTCTCGTTGCTTAACGATTTGCAAATTCCGGCCGGATGCGAAGGCGATTTAACGGCCATTACAGGTATGATGTTTGCCCAAGCGCTTACCGGAGCCATTCCATGGATGGCGAATACCAATAAAATTGGGCACGATATAGCGAATTTCGCTCACTGTACGGTGCCTCTATCGCAAGTTAACAAACACACCATTCCTACACATTTTGAAACCAACGAAGGAACTGCTATCCAGGGAGAATTGTCGGCAGAAGTGCTTACGGTATTTCGCTTCGATGCGATGCTCGAAAAAATGTTTGTGTCGCTGGCACAAGTAATCGACCGGCCTAAATCTGCCACAGCTTGCCGTACGCAAATTGTGGTAAAGATGCCACCTGCCGACCTATTGAAGCTGAAAAACAAACCACTGGGTAACCACCATTTGTTTTTAGAGGGCGATTATCGGGAGCGGTTATCTTTTGCGGCTCAATGGTTTGGACTCGAAGTGTTGTAAAAAATTTTCGCAGGTGTTGTGTGGCCTTTAGGGCGCTCATTTTGAGGGTGTGCTTTGCCCAAATTTTTACTCCTTCTTTTTGGTATTTTTATCAACTTTTATTTTTTCAAGCTTATCGTTCTTGTAAATAGCTTCGTATATAACTTCACCATTGGGTTGCATATATTGAATAAGACCGTGTTTTTTTCCGTCTTTAAAGTTTTTAATGCTTTCGGTGCTTCCATACTTATAGCGAGAAATCCATTTGCCGTCGGGTCTTCCATTTTTGTAGTACTCTTCGCGGATTACAAGTTCCGGGTTACGTAAATCAAAATAGAGCCACGTTCCCTCCTTTAGTTCTTCTTTGTAAGTACCTGTAACGGTTGGCTTTCCGTTTTCTTGCCAGGTTTTATATTCTCCATGAAGTTTTCCTTCGTTGTAATTCTTTATCATGCGTTTGTTGCCATTTTCGTACCACCAGGTTGCTTTTCCATGGTTGATGTTTTGCTTATAGTTAACAGCATACGATTTGTTCCCATTCTCGTACCATCCCTCCCATAAGCCTTCCATTCTGCCGTATAGAAATTTCCCTTGGTGCATCAACTGGCCATTTTCGTACCATGTTTGCCATAAACCATTTTCAGTTCCATCTGAGAAACTTCCTTTTTTAAACAGCTGTCCATTTTCGTAATAGTATTGCCAAAGACTGTCTTTTGAGTCATTTTTATAATACCCTGTTTTCCAGATGTTGCCATTTTCGTACCACCAGTTCCATTTGCCGTGCATTTTGCCTCTGTTGTAAGTTCCCTCATTCCCCTTTTTTCCATCAGTGCGGTAGTACTTCCACATACCGTGCATAAGCGAATCTTCAAAATGGCCCTCAATATCGAGGCTGCCATCTTCGAAGTACCATGTAGCTTTACCATGCGGTTTTCCGTTTTTAAAGCTCATTTGCTGTTGCAGATCGCCATTGGCATTGTATTCTTTAAATTCGCCGTGGTATTTGTCATTTTTGTATTCGGCAAGTTTGAGTAATTGTCCTTTTTCAGACCAAAATGACCATTTCCCCTCGCGCTTCCCATTATTTAGTATCCCCAACATCTTTTGTTGGCCATTTTTATACCACTCTACATTTTTCCCCGAAGTGTAATTATGTTCGCTCATTTTTTCGCCGGTTCGGTACCATTGCTTCCACATCCCTATCTGTTTGCCATGTTCGTATTCGCCCTCCGACATTTTATTTTCATTGCTGTACCAGGTTGTCCAGTGGCCGTGTGGCACACTGTCTTTGTACGTTCCCTCTTCTTTTTTTACCCCTTTTCGGTAATAGGTTACCAGTTCGCCATTACCGTTTTCTATAATTTGATTTCCGTTTTCGTCCCAGTAGTTAATCAAGAACTCATCACCATTTTTGTAAAATCTTTCGCTTTGTTTCTCACCATTTTCGTAGTATGCAATCCAGAGGCTGTCGCGCTCATTTTTAGTGAACGAACCTTCCAATACGAGTGTTCCGGAGTTGTTCCACTCCTTGTACATTCCTTCGCGCAGGCCGTTTTTAAACGTTCCTTTGTTCTCTACTTTTCCGTTATCGTAATAATAAATTACCTCACCATCGATTGTACCCTTCTTGTAGCTAAGCACCTGGATAAGCTTTCCGGTTTTGTCGAAATACTCCCACGTTCCATGCTCAAAGCCATTTTTCATAAGCCCTTTCATGGCCACGTTTCCGTTTTTCCATTTCTTTTCAACGGTTTGTATTTGTCCAAAAGCCTGCGTAGCTAGGCTTAAAATGAGAAACCCGATTATTACTATGAGATTACGATACATGTTTTTATGTTTTAGAATGAGTGCTGCGAATTTATCAAATTCTAGCTAGATTGACGAACAGACCTTCGATAAAATTTTTGTTGTATCTCCAATTCAGCGATGTGCGCCGTGCGGAGGCCGGCGAGCGTCTTGCTCATAGCGAGGCTGCCGCTGTGGGATTTTGGCCATGCCATCGTACCCGGGCACCCCTATTTGGCCCGTTGGCGAAGAACCGCTAACGCACGGCTGATGCAGAAATTCAGCCCAATCGGAGACGGATAATGTGCGCATGCCCCACGGAAACAAAAAGCATTATAAAAGAAAAGACAACACAGCCCAATCACTGGCGTCATTGGTAGAACATAGCCCGAAGTAATCTGTTGCAATTAGCCGCACAATAGCCGCAACATGAAAGAATTAGCAAACAAACATAAAAGCAACAATGCCGGAACAGTCTATGGGTTTACTCACCACATTGGAGCACTTGCTCGTAGCGTTTCCGGGTGAGAAAACTTACAATAATAGTCCGTACATCTTTATTGTCGTCTTGTGTTTGTATGGCATGAGAGAGGTTATCAAAATCATTCATTCCTTCAACTTCTATATACCCAAACCCTTTATAAACTCCACGTTCAATTTGCACAATTGATTTTTCGCCTGAATGACGGCCTTTATCAATAATAAAAAAGCTATTTGCAGGGATAGTTGTATTAGCTAAAAAATGTGTTACACGTTTATTGTACTCCTCCGGAGACTCCTCTCCTATGCAGGCACCACGGCACATACCTATTTGGTGATGAAAACATGCGCTGCCGGATTTATACACACCGCAAAGCTTCTGACATAGTTCGTATTTTTCAATTTGTGCAAATAAGTGGTTCTCTGCTTCTTTTTTGTTTTTATACAATACCAAAGCAGTTCCGTTTTTCGGCGTGTTACGCTGCAATGCAAGATTCATATACCCTTGCGCATCGCTGTGAAAATATAATCCCCAATTAAATACAGTGCGCCGTAATAACTTGTTATACACAGGCATAAATCGTTTGACCTCAGCAGCTTCATGTAGCAATGCAATAAGCTCACTTCCGGTATTCACGTAGTCGATATCGGCAATGGCGGCTTTCATTTGCATGCTGCGCATGGACTTTTTATTGGCAAAATGGTCGTGCACGCGCTTTTTTATGTTGATGCTCTTACCCACATAAATTATCTCACCGTTTTCGTTCCTGAAGTAATAAACCCCGGTTGATTCGGGCAAGTTTTTCAATGTTTCTTTGTCCAGATTATCGTTTAAGCCAATGAGCATATCGCCAAGAGCCACGTCGGTAATATCTGCATCATTAATTTGGATTCCGAGGGAGCGCTTCCTGGAACGGCTGCGTGACCTGACCAGCCGCGCACCCGGCGCGGATGCGTGGCAGTTCGATCCGGCAAGCCCATCACCCTGAACAATGTAGCCGTAAACAATGAGCTTTCAGCATACTTTAAGGATCAGAAATCATTAACCGTCACGGTTCATAAAACGGAAAGGTTGCTACCTACATCTACATTCGAGTTGACAGCAAGGTCGTTAGAGACCGAAAGGTTGCTGCCCACACTCACCGAGGATTC
>JAWOEM010000502.1:0-9893 GCA_046482785.1 Salinivirgaceae bacterium | reverse complement strand
GCAGGAGGCTGGTTAACGGTTACCTGTGCAGAGCCTGAAAGAGCTCCATCACATGAATTACCATCTGTGATGGAGGTGAGAGTGTATGTTGAGCTTCTTGGATTTCCCGCCGATGGCCCCATTGATGAAGAAATGGGGTTGCCTATGTTTCTTCGTACCATATTGCCGCCCGGCCTTATGGGAATAATGATGGCAGCCTATTTTTCAGCTATCATGTCTACTGCCGACAGCTGTTTGATGGCTTCATCGGGAAATATTATTACCGATCTCCTGAAACTTCCTTCGCAAGCATCGAAGAAATATCTACGCATCGGGCAGGGAATTACATTATTCATTGGGTTTTTAGCTGTATTGTTGGCTTGGCAAATGGAAAATGTACTTGAGCTGATGTTGTACTCTTACGCTTTTATGGTAAGCGGACTTTTTGTTCCGGTTATTGCCATCTTTTTCATGAAAAAGAAATCGCCCGCGGCAGCCATTGCTTCCATGGTTATTGGCGGAGGAACCACATTAGTACTTATTTTAGGAAGCTTTCCTCTGCCTCTTAATTTAGATCCCAACGTATTTGGAATAACTGCTGCTTTTGTTACCTACTTTGCCGTAGACGCATTCAGCGGGGCATCCAAAAACTATTCTTCCTGATGCTGCGTATTTTAGAAAAATAGTGGTGTAAAAACGCATTAAAAATCTTATTTTTGCACAATTTTTAATCAAAAAAATCAGGTAGGCATGTCGTTTATAGAAGATAAAATTCGATTTGAGGGATTAACGTACGATGATGTAACGTTAGCCCCTGCATATTCCGAAGTTCAACCTCGAAACGTTGATCTTAAAACGCGTTTTTCGCGAAATATCTTGCTCAACAATCCCATTGTATCGGCTGCTATGGATACAGTAACCGAAGCAACAATGGCTATCGCCATTGCCCGCGAAGGTGGAATTGGCGTAATACATAAAAATATGACTATTGCGCAACAAGCCAAACAGGTAAAAATGGTGAAACGTGCCGAAAATGGAATGATTATCGACCCCATTACTATTCGCAAAGATGAAACTGTCGGCGATGCGCTAAGTCTGATGGGCGAATATAAAATTGGCGGTATACCAGTTGTCGATGAGCAGAAAAAACTTATCGGAATTGTTACAAATCGCGATTTGCGCTTCGAAACCAATATGCGACAGAAAATTGATAAGGTAATGACCGTTGAAAATTTGGTTTCAACCAGTCAGAATATCGATCTTGAAAAAGCTGCCGATATCTTACAACGATACAAAATAGAGAAACTACCGGTAGTTGACGATCAGGGAAAACTTGTTGGATTAATTACCTACAAAGATATTACCAAAGCAAAAGATCGCCCCAATGCTTGTAAAGATAGTAGCGGAAGCTTACGAGTAGCTGCCGGAATAGGCGTTACTGCCGATAGCATGCAGCGCGCCGAAGCGCTGGTAAATGCTGGTGTCGATGCGATAATTATTGATACTGCACATGGCCATTCCAAAGGAGTTATCGACTTGCTGAAAGAAGCCAAAAAAACATTCCCAACCATCGATTGGGTTGTGGGAAATATTGGAACCCCGGAGGCTGCTATCGACTTGATGAAAGCAGGCGCCGATGCTGTAAAAGTGGGAATCGGTCCCGGTTCTATTTGCACAACACGGGTAGTTGCCGGTGTTGGCGTCCCACAGCTTACAGCAGTTTATGAAGTAGCAAGGGCTCTTGCAGGTACTGGCGTTCCGGTTATTGCCGATGGCGGATTGCGCTATTCAGGCGATATTGTAAAAGCACTTGCCGGTGGTGCCGATAGTGTTATGGCCGGTTCATTGTTCGCAGGTACAGAAGAGGCGCCCGGTGAAACCATTATTTATCAGGGACGCAAATTCAAATCGTACCGTGGCATGGGCTCGGTAGAGGCCATGAGTGCAGGTTCGAAAGATCGTTACTTCCAATCGGAAGAAGACAATGTGCAAAAGCTTGTGCCCGAAGGAATATCCGGACGCGTACCATACAAAGGAACCGTGGGCGAAGTAATTTACCAATTAGTTGGAGGCTTGCGTGCAGGAATGGGATACTGTGGCGCAGCTACAATTCCCGACCTGAAAAATGCCACTTTTGTGCGCATTACTTCAGCCGGGGTTGCCGAAAGCCACCCACACGATGTAAGTATTACTCGTGAAGCTCCAAATTATAGTCGATAATTTTTTTAATGGATTAATAATAAATTTGTCATTGTTTAGTTATAGATTTGACTGGTAAATACAAATTAATGTAAAACAGAAAGTTTAAACAGGTTGTTTTTATGCAATTCGCTTCGAGTGGGTTGTGTCAACCTGTTTTGCTGCTTAATAAAATCAACGAGCTTGATAGCTCAACAAACTCTTACAAACAGTTTGTTATTTAAAAATTAAAATGAATATGAAGAAAATCCTGTTTCTCCCGGTGTTTTTATTTCTGATCGTTTCAACACTCATAGGTCAGAAAGATGTTGTATTAGAAATTGACGACGAAAAAGTTTCTTTTGAAGAGTTCAAACGAATTTACCTCAAAAACAATAAAGATTCCGCACTTACGCTAACCTCTTTGGAAGATTACTTGGAGATGTTTACTAATTTTAAACTCAAAGTTTATGAGGCGCAGCAACTCGGAATGGACGAGCAATCGAAGTTTAAACAAGAATTGGTTACATACAGAAAACAACTGATGAAGCCGTACTTGACAGATAGTGCCACAGACGAACAATTAATTCGCGATGCCTACGAACGCATGAAATACATTGTTCGGGCACAGCATATTTTGATAAAAATTCCACAAAATGCCAAACCTGCAGATACTGTTAGAATTGCCAACCATGCCCATGAAATATTGCAAGAAATAAAGAACGGTGCAGATTTTAACGAAATGGCCAAAAAACACTCCGAAGACCCTTCTGTTCAATACAATAATGGCGATTTGGGCTATTTTTCCGCATTTAAAATGGTGCACCCCTTCGAAGATGCAGCTTTTAATCTCGAAAAAGGTGAAGTGAGCGATTTAGTACGTACACAGTTTGGTTATCATATTATTAAAGTAACCGACAAAAAAGAAGCCCCCGGAAGTATCGAGGCAGCTCATATCATGATTCGTTTGCCCCAAAATGCGACCGAAGAAGTAATCGAAAATGGTCGTAGCCGAATTAATGATCTTTTTCAGCAATTGAAAAATGGAGAACCATTCGAAAGATTGGCCGAAAAGTTTAGTGAAGATCCCCAAACAGCCGCACAAGGCGGGAAATTGCCTCCTTTTAAACCCGGACGCATGCTACCATCATTCGAAGAAAAAATTTATGAACTCGAAAAAGGCGAATTCTCCGAACCATTCAAAACCAAAGTAGGATGGCATATTGTGAAAAAAATTGACAATGAGCCCGTTAAGTCGCTCAAAGAAGAACGCGCCGAAATAAAACGCAAACTCTCCAAAACTGCACGTGCCGACCTCAGTCGCCTGAAAGTAATTGACCGATTGAAAAAAGAGTACAACCTATCTTTTGATGAAGATCAGTTAAGCGCTTTTTACGATGCTGTGAGTGCCGACTCCTTGCAAAAAGGTGTGTTCGCAATGGACGAATCGCTTGATGGCGATAAACCTATTTGCGTTTTTGAAAACAACAAAATTACCACCGATGAGGTAGCTACCTATATTAAAAAACGTGTGAAGCAGCCTGTTGCCTTGGCTAAACCGTTTCTCAAGAAACAAATCGATGAGTATATCGATAAAGCAATACTTGACTACGAAAAAGCTAACCTTGAAGATAAATCCCCCGATTTTGCATGGCTAATGAAAGAATACCATGATGGAATTCTTTTATTTAATATTACCGATAGCCTCGTATGGCAGAAGGCGGTGAAAGATACCGTTGGGCTGAAAAATTATTATAACCAGCATAAAGAAGACTACATGTGGCAAGAGCGCATGCAAGCCGATATTATTGAAGTTACACCAACTCCAAATGTACGAAAAGCAAAACGGGCACTAAAAAAAGTGGTGAAAAACAACCAATTGGAAAATGCTCAGGCGCAACTTCGGGAAAGCCTGAACGATTCCACTATTACCGTTTCGATTAGTTCTGGCGCTTGGGAGAAAGGAAATAACACTTACGTAGATGCCACGAACTGGAAAAGTGGACTGCAAGTGGCAGAAGAAACCGACAAGAGTGTAATATTTGTCAATAACAAATCCGCATTGCCAGCCCAACCCAAAGAACTAAAAGAAGTTAGAGGGTTAGTAACAGCTGATTATCAAAACGAACTGGAAAAACAGTGGATTGAGAAATTGCGTCAAAAATACGACGTGAAAGTGCATAACGAACTGTTAAATAAACTTTTAAACGAATAAACTATGCGGGTTTTCCTGATTTTTCTTTTATCGATACTCATACTTCAGGCTTGCAGCGATGAATATGGCGACGAAAGCGCCATTGTATCATATCAAGGTAAGTCGTTGTATGTATCTGATATTGCCAAATCGTTTCCAACCGACATTAGCCCGGAAGATAGCTTAGTGCTACTAAAAAAAATGGTCGACAATTGGCTAGTGCGGCAATTAATATACGATAAAGCGCAAAAACACGATATTTACGACGAAAAAGAGATTGAACGTCGGGTAGATAATTTCAGAAAAGACCTTGTTATACATCAATATAAAGGTCAGTTGCTGAACGAAAAAATAGATACCGTGGTTTCGATGAACGAAATACAGGAATATTACGAAAAGCATAACACCGAATTTCGTCTGAAAAGCAATGTTCTGAGATATCACTTTGTGAAATTACCAAAATCAGTGCCCGAAGGGTATAAGGTTGGACGATGGATGAACGATCCCGATAACGATCGATTGATCGATATTCAGGAGTTTTCGTATCAGAACGCCCGGTATTATGAATTTGAAGATTTATGGGTCGATGTTGAAAAGTTGAATGATTTTTTGCCAAAATCGATCGATAATCAAACACAGTTCCTACAGCGCCGCGTTCATCAACAATATGATAGCTTGTACGTATATTATGTGCGTGTAAATGAGTATTACCTGAAAGGCGATATTGCTCCTATGAACTACATTGCCGATAAAATACGACAGATAATAATTGGCAAAAGACGATTGGAATTTATGACCAAACTGGAAAATGATTTAAGGCGAGAGGCTCTGAATAGTAATAAAATTGTAATTAATATATAGAATATGTTGAAAAAAGGAATTGTGTTGTTTGTTAGTATGCTGGCTCTAATAAACTTTGTATATGGTCAGAATACAGTACTCGATAAGGTAGTAGCAGTTGTTGGCGATCGAATTATTCTTGAATCAGATTTGGAAAAACAGGTTGTTCAATACCGTCAGCAAGGCGTTTTTAGTGGTGGAAATCTTAAATGCGAAATTCTTGAAGATCAATTATATCAGAAACTTTTGTTGAACCAGGCCGAATTAGATAGTATTGAAGTTAATCCCGGTGAAGTAGATGCGCAAATGGATCAGCGCATTCAATATTTTATTAGCCAATTGGGCTCAGAAGAGAAATTGGAAGAGTTCTACGGGAAAAGCATCCTTGAAATAGAGGAGGAGTTTCGTCCGGTTATTGCTGACCAAGTCAAAAGTCAGCGAATGCAATCGGAACTAACCAAAGATGTTGATGTTACCCCTACCGATGTGCGGAAATACTACGAGCAGCTTCCGAAAGACAGTTTGCCGTTAATCAATGAGAAATTGCAGATACAGCAACTTGTGCGTTATCCGGAAATTAGCAATGTCGATATTTTAGCCGTAACGCAGCGCTTGCAGGAGTTCAAAGAACGAATAGAAGGTGGCGAACGTTTTGAAACGCTTGCAGCACTATATTCGCAAGACGAAGGTTCAGCCGCTCGTGGTGGAACCTTAGGTTACGTAGGGCGTAGCGATTTGGTTACGGAATTTGCCGCAGTGGCTTTCAAGTTGAATGTTGGACAAGTATCGCGTGTTGTTAAAACCGAATACGGATATCATATCATTAAACTGATCGACCGACGTGGTGAGAAAATAAATTGCCAGCATATTTTGCTTAAACCAAAAGTAAAACCCGCTGAAAAAGTTCGGGCTTATCAGTTTCTCGACAGTGTGCGAAATAAGATACTGACAGATACCTTAACGTGGGAGCAGGCAGTCGATTTATATTCAGACGATGAAGAAACGCGCAATAATCAGGGACTACTTATTAATTACCAAACGGGTTCGAGCGAATTTGAAAAAAAACAAATTCAACCAGCCATTTCGCAAGCCATAAAAGATCTTGATGAAGGCGATATTTCGCAACCCTTTGAAGCATCCGATGATAACACAAAGGTGGTATTTAAAATAGTGCGTGTAAAACGTAAAAAACCGGCACACACTGCCAATCTTTCCGACGATTACAAAGCGATTCAGGAAATGGCGCTTCAAGAAAAAAAAGGGGAGCACGTTGAGAAATGGATCGATAAAAAACGGGAATCGACGTATTTTCGCATTATCGACGAATATAAAACGTGTAACTTTAAGTATAAATGGCTAAAGTAGATAATTATGCAGTTTAAATCAGATAAAGAGGCAGTTGATGCACTAGGGAAATTCAATCAAAGCCTTAACGATGAAATTCATAAAGCCATTGTTGGCCAACAAAAAGTAATAGACGATATTATTCTAAGTATTTTCAGTGGTGGCCATACACTTTTAGTTGGTGTTCCCGGATTGGCAAAAACTCTTTTGGTAAATACCATTGCCAAAGCATTGGGGCTCGATTTTAAACGTATTCAGTTTACCCCCGATTTAATGCCTTCCGACATTATTGGAACCGAAATTCTGGACGAAAAACGCGAATTTCGTTTTTTAAAAGGTCCGGTTTTCAGCAATATTATTCTTGCTGATGAAATTAACCGTACACCACCTAAAACTCAATCGGCTCTGTTGGAGGCTATGCAAGAAAAGGCTGTAACAGCAGCCGGAAATAACTATTTGCTCGATAATCCGTTCTTTGTGCTGGCCACTCAAAACCCCATAGAACAGGAGGGAACATATCCGCTCCCCGAAGCTCAGCTCGACAGGTTTATGTTTAATATTATTCTCGATTACCCGAGTTTCGATGAGGAAGTAGATATTGTGAAAGCCACTACCGTTGAGCAAAACACACAGATTAATCAGGTAATTACAAAAGAGCAAATTGTATATTTTCAGAAACTGGTTCGCCGTGTTCCTGTCAACGATAGCGTGGTGAAGTACGCTGTAGGTTTAACTGCTCAGTCGCGCCCGGGCTCCGACGCAGCCCACAGTATTACCAACGAATACATAACATGGGGTGCCGGCCCGCGCGCATCGCAGTATCTTATTTTGGGCGCCAAAGCCCATGCCGCCTTGCATGGCAAGTACTCGCCCGATAAAGAGGATGTTATTGCCGTTGCTCGTCCTGTTTTACGCCATCGCTTGGTTAAAAACTTTAAAGCCGAGGCCGAGCAGGTACATATCGATACCATTATTGAAGAGTTGATTAAAGGGAAAAAGTAGCAGAAACGCCAATTGTGTTTCTGCATCCAATTTTTGTTTATGGCTAAACTAGCAAAAGGAGCGTGGTTTTTATGGTGCTTTATGCTGATTTTGGGAGTGCAGACTGCATTTGCTCAAAAAACAGGGGAGAAGGGTGGTCGCATTGACCTGAAAAGAGCTGATTTTTTAGGAACGAATCAGCGTATCGATAAAGATGCTAAGCGGATTATCGGTAACGTTAAGTTGCAACAGGATGATGTGTTTATGTATTGCGATAGCGTATACTTATATGCCGCTCTCAACGATTTTAAAGCATTTGGAAACGTACATCTCGTAAAAGGCGACTCCATCGATGTATATAGCGATACGCTTTACCATTTCGGAAACCGTAGATTGTCGAAGTTTCGAGGTAATGTTGTTATGCACGATAAAAGAGTTAAACTTTATACCGATTCGCTTGATTATGATATGATTCTTAATCAAGCCTTTTACCTTAATGGCGGTAAAATAGTAGACTCTTCGTCTGTTCTTGAAAGTAAAGTAGGGCGCTATTATACACGTCGTGAACAATTCTTTTTTGAAGATTCCGTGGTGGTGAAAAATGAGTCGTTCGATATGTTTACCGATACACTCGAATATCACTCTAAAACAAAAATGGCCTATTTTCGCGGCCCAACCACAGTAGTGAGCGATACCAACACCATTTATGCCGAACGTGGATGGTACGATTTGGAACGTGATTATGGGCGCATTCACAAAAACGCACGCTACTCTAATAATTCGCAAACACTCGATTGCGATACGCTCTATTATGATCGGAATAAGCGCTATGGGGAGGCTTTTTCAAATGTTGTTATGAAAAGTTTGACAGATAGCGTTGTGCTTACCTCAAACTATGCCTATTACAACGAAATCGATAAATCGTCATTGGCTACCGATAGTGCTACAATGATTCAAATATCGGCCAGCGATACCTTGTACATGCACGCCGATACGCTACTTTCTTATGTCGATTCTATTGATGCCGATATGCGCACCATTCTGGCCTATTACAAAGTTCAAGTCTTTAGTGAAAATATTCAAATGCGTTGCGATTCCATCGCATACTCCTTCAGAGACAGTTTGATTAAGCTTTTTGGTAATCCCGTAATGTGGTCAGACAGTAACCAAATGAAGGCAAAAACTATTCATTTTCGGGTTGTCGATAATGAACTGACCGATGTTTACATGAAAGATAATGCCATTATTATTACCGAAAACGATAGTATTCATTATAACCAGATAAAAGGATTTCAAATTACGGGACACCTAATTGCGCACGAATTGCAAAAAGCCATTGTCGATCGGCGTAGCGAAACCATTTATTACCTCGAAGACGAAGGCCAACTTACGGGAATGAACAAAACCCGCTCTCGGCAAATGGACGTTTATTTTCAAGAAGGAAAACCGCACCGAATTGTATGGCTTAGCGAGCCGACAGGCAAAGTTCTGCCACTCTCAGATCTGAACCCGGGGAATATGTTTTTTAACGAGTTTGAATGGCTCGACCATTTACGCCCCAAAGAGCGAAAAGACATATACAACTGGAAACCATACGTACCAAAGGAATAGGATTATTGGCCGAAGGGCTTTCTCTTGACTGTTGTTTTTAATAAAAAAATGCAATTGAAGTTCTCCCTAAATGCGCACAAGTGCGGAGATACTTCAATTGCAAACAAAGAATTGCATGAAAATTATTTTATTAGAAACGTTTTCGTTTTTTATTCAGGCGTTCTAATATTCATCTTCATTGAAGAAGAAATCATCCTTGCTGGGATAATCCGGCCAAATGTCGTCAATGCTTTCGTAGACCTCCCCTTCGTCTTCCAGTTCTTGTAAGTTCTCTATTACTTCCATGGGAGCACCCGACCGCATAGCATAATCAATAAGCTCATCCTTGGCGGCAGGCCAGGGAGCGTCTTCAAGCTTCGATGCTAATTCCAGAGTCCAATACATAGCATTATAATTTTATTGTTTGTTTAGAGCGTGCAAATATAAAAAAATCTGTAGCTACACACACTAGTTTTTAAATTTCTATTCGTATTTTTTTCAATAATGTTTCATAATTACCAAAAATAATTCTTAAACCCTTGGTGTCCAGGGTATTTCTTTGGCTTTGAAGTCTTTCGAAAGTTTTCTCGATAGCACAAATAAATAGTCCGACAATCGGTTCAAATACTTAATAACCATTGGTGCACCTGCAAACTCTTTTTGTACCTGAAGTGCCAGTCGTTCGGCTCTGCGACATACGCAGCGGGCTACATGAGTTTGCGAAACTGCCGGATGCCCGCCCGGAAGTATAAAAGAGGTGAGTGGCGGAAGTTTTTCTTCCATTTTA
>JAWOEM010000371.1:0-3134 GCA_046482785.1 Salinivirgaceae bacterium | reverse complement strand
GTTTCTTTATCTTTTGTTATATCCTGTTTAGTCAAACTAATGAATTCAGGAAGATGACGTTCTTTCATAATATCTTCATTTACTTTCATATTAATTACTGCCCTTTCAATTACATTTTCCAGCTCTCGAATATTTCCAGGCCAGTAATAAGCCAATAACAGCTTAATCACTTCCGGAGATATATCTTTAATATTTCGACCAAACTCCTGATTACATTTTTCTCGGTCTGAGTCATGAAAATCCTAAATTCCGCAAATATTTAGGATTTTGTTTATAATGCTTATCGAATTTGGGTTGTGAAATGCTCTGTTATGTTAATTTTTTCTTAATTCGAATTATTTACAGAGTTTTTTTTGTGTTTATAAAAAAAGGTGTTAATTTTATACCTGAGTAACAAACGGGTAGTAGCTTTTTCATAAGCGGAAGAAGGCTGTTCCATTCTAGGAACAGCCTTGTTTTTGTTACGTACTTTTTATTTTCTTCGCCTTTTTTGCAAAAAAAAAATACTAAAGCCACAGCTTTTTAGCTATCGGACTTTAGTAATTTTTGGTGTTATTAATTGTTTTCAATAGTCTTTTGTGGCGTAGAACCTTACAATTTGCATGGTTAGGCTATTCAAGTAAATTCCAATATCTTCTGGTTGATGGGAACGTTTTTATATTGTGCTCCAAATCTTTAAAGGGCTTGTTAAGTGCTCGCATATCGGTCATAATTCCGTAAAGTACTTGTTCTAAGTCTTTGGATTCGAGCTTGTCGGCTAGTTGGCTAATGAGCCAGTTCAGCGAATTTT
Source organism: Salinivirgaceae bacterium (assembly GCA_046482785.1). Lineage (GTDB taxonomy): Bacteria > Bacteroidota > Bacteroidia > Bacteroidales > Salinivirgaceae > Salinivirga. The sequence continues at coordinate 2,344 of JAWOEM010000371.1, read as the reverse complement.
TCCCATAGTAAAAGTGTATTCCATCCAGTCGCTCCGGTTTTCCCGCAAGCGTACAATACACTTCTAATCCTCTGTTCGATAGTTCCGGATAATCTGTTACAACCTTATCATAAAGGTCTTTACATGTGACTTTCATACATTTAGGGTTTTAGTTAGTAAAATTATTTCCAACCCTTAATTTACGATAAAATTCTGTTGGATGCAAATTATTTTTAAAAATAGTTCGCAGCCAAGTGTTCGTAATCGGTCGTTAAACTAAAATATTTTTGTTTTTCGAAAAGGTTGCTTACGTTTGTATCCGAAATGGAACAAATACAATTACATACGCATCTGCATCATCATCACAAATTAATGTGACGAGCAGGAGTGGTATGTAAAAGCTAAAATATAGAAGGCTTGCAGCTACTGCAAGCCTTTTTTTTTATTTTTTTATCTGAATTTTATATAATAATCATGTTTAGAACAATTCATCATATGCATCATCATTTACCGGTATTTAAGATACGGGGCAGGATGCGTGTGGTCTGAAATAATAAACTTTTTCAGAAAGGCCGACAGCTACTGTCGGCCTTTTTTATTTTAATTAAATCTATTTTTTTATGGAAACCTTGACAATTGCAGTACAAAAAAAAGGACGAATGAGCGACAGATCTCTGGCGCTGTTTCGCGAAGCAGGAATTCGTTTTACCAATGGGCAGCGCAAACTCATTGCGCTTAGCAAAGACTTTCCTGTGCGGCTACTTTACTTACGCGACGATGATATTCCGCAATATGTAGCCGATGGAGTGGCCGACGCAGGCATTGTTGGAGAGAATGAAGTGCTTGAGAAAAACCGATCGGTCGATGTGGCCAAAAAACTGGGCTTTGCTTCTTGTCGCCTCTCGTTGGCCATTCCCAAAGAAGTGAGTTACGCCGGGGTTCAGTGGTTCGATGGTAAGCGTATTGCTACCTCGTACCCCCAAATTTTAACCAAGTACCTACTCGAAAAAGGCATCCGTGCCGAAGTTCACCAAATTAGTGGTTCGGTGGAAATTGCGCCTGGTATTGGACTTGCCGATGCAATTTTTGATATTGTTAGTTCTGGTAGTACTTTAATTAGCAATGGGTTGCAAGAAGTTGAAGTTGTTTTGCAAAGCGAGGCTGTTCTTATTCGCAACATGGCGCTATCAGATGAAAAACAAGCATTGTTGAACCAATTACTATTCAGAATAAACGCTGCCCGAGCTGCCGAGGACAATAAGTATATTTTATTGAATGCTCCCAATAATCGACTCGAAGAGATTGTAGCGTTGATTCCCGGAATGAAAAGTCCTACAATTGTTCCGCTGGCCGACAAAAAATGGAGCTCCGTGCACTCTGTGGTTAAGGAAAGTGAGTTCTGGCAAGTTATAGATAAACTCCAAGATGCCGGTGCCGAAGGAATATTGGTGGTTTCTCTCGAAAAAATGATTGTTTAATTTTAATTACACGCTGATGAAATTTTTAAATTTTCAGTCAAACATGGCAATCGATACCCTGATAAAGCGAAGTACTCTTGATAACCGTACAATTACAACTCAGGTACAAACCATTATTGAAGAGGTGCGATCCCTGGGCGATGAGGCGTTAAAAATGTACACGCGGAAATTCGATGGGGTATGCCTGAATTCATTAATCATCTCTAAAAAAGAAATGATAGCCGCCGAAGCTCGAATTAGTAGACCGTTAAAAGAAGCTATTCAGCTCGCAATTTCCAATGTAAAAGCGTTTCACGAAGCACAGAAACCTGCTGATATTAACGTGGAAGTGATGCAAGGCGTTTTTTGCCGACAAACTGCTGTTCCTGTCGAGCGGGTTGGATTGTACGTGCCCGGCGGTACGGCACCGCTTTTTTCGTCGGTAATTATGCTTGCCTTACCTGCTGTTTTAGCCGGATGTCGCGAAATTGTTTTGGTTACTCCGCCCAATAAAACAGGAACTGTTCCCGATGAGATTTTATATGCTGCTCTTGCGGTGGGGCTGGATAGGGTTTACTGTGTTGGCGGCGCGCAGGCTATTGCTGGTCTTACTTTTGGAACGCAAACCATTCCTAAAGTCGACAAAATTCTCGGTCCCGGAAATCAGTTTGTTACTGTTGCCAAACAGTTAGCTTTTTTGCAGGGTGTGGCCATCGATATGCCAGCAGGCCCCAGCGAAGTTGCTGTCATTGCCGATGAAACAGCGGTTTCGCAATTTGTTGCCGCCGATCTTCTTTCTCAGGCAGAACATGGTTCCGATAGTCAGGTTGTTTTGATTTGTACATCGAATACTAAAATCCGTGAAATCGAAAATGAGCTTAACGAGGCGCTAAAAGTACTACCACGCA
>JAWOEM010000463.1:0-3667 GCA_046482785.1 Salinivirgaceae bacterium | reverse complement strand
CTTAAATCAACGCTTCCGCCATCTTCAAGCGATAAGGTTGTGCCTGAAATGGAGAGTTGTTGGTCATCGGTATTGGCTTCGTACCCGTCTTGCAATACTGCCAATTCGATAGTGCTTCCATCGGAAATTGACAATTCTGTTCCTGAGAGTGAAATATCCTGAATTTCGTTGGTCGGGTCGGCATCGGCATCGGTTACTTCATCAGTAAACGTTGCGGTTAAGCTGGCTAAGCTGTTTGAGCGGTTAAGCGTAATTGTTTTGGTTGTTGTTCCTGTAAATTCGACAGAACTAACTACACCATCTGTAGAGCCGGCTGCTCCCAGTTCATCTTCGCCCGGAATCCATTCTCCGGTTGTATTATTCCATTTGAGTACTTGTCCGTCAGCCGGAGCAGCAGAAGATATGTCGCGGCCACGAATTTTTTCGACAGTGTTGGCTCCTAAGTCTCCACTAACGTCTCCTGTCAGGGTTGGTTTGTTGGTTAGGTCGTTGTAGTCTCCTGAAAAATCATCGGTTACATCATCATCATAGTTGGTCAAATCCGGGGCGTTGATTAAATCATTGTAATCGCCGCTAAAGGTTGCCGGAAGCGTAACAGAGCCTCCGCTGGTTAGTGAAATTACATCATCGGCAATGCTTAGTGTTTGAATTTCATTGGTCGGGTCGGCATCGGCATCGTCTACGCCATCCTGAACGACGCTTAAATCTACATTGTTCCCATTAGAGATGGTAAGGGTTGTGCCATCGAGCGACAGTGTTTGCTCATCGGTATTACTTCCTGTGTATGCTGTCAGGTTTATTTCGGTTGCATTGGCATTGTTGGTTATTGTCAGCACATCATCGATCAGTTGTAAATCCTGAATTTCGTTTGTGGGATCTCCATCGAGTTCATCGGTTATATAACCAGCATCATTGGTAAAGTAGCTAACATTTATGGGTGCATTAGACAGATTGTTGTAATCGCCGTCGAAAGTTGCCGGAAGTTGTACAGAACCGCCATCGGTGAGCGAAATTTCGTTTCCATCGATTGAAAGTTGCTGTTTTGTTTCGGTATCGGCAGCCATAAAAGCGTATGGTACAGCACTCAGCTGGCTGACTCCCAGCTCCTCGTAGTTTCCTGATTCCAATACAGATGTTCTTACGGTATATGATCCCGCCGCCCAATCAACATTATCGAATTGGTCAGTAGTTTCGCCCGTACCAATACGAAGATTGATTAAGCCAAATGCGTTGGTTGTTACGTTGTGTGTTTCGGCATACACTGGCACGCCGGAATCGCTCGTAACAATTTCCATTTTAATGTCAATGTCACTATTGGCAATTACTTCACCCTCGTGGTTTCGCACTACCGCTTGGTAGTTTATTGTTTGTGGCACCTGGCTCATGAGCGTGGTGACAAAAATCAATCCGACTAAAATAAATAGAATTCTTTTCATGCTATTATGGTTTTATTGTTTATAAAAATTGAGTTGAACAGGTAATAAAGGCAAGCCGGTATTAAAGCTTTACGACTTTAAATGTCTGTAATACAATTCCCGGCTTGTCTATTACTCTTAGAAAGTACACGCCGGGTTTGAAATCATTAAAGTCGATGACAGAAGGAGATTCACCGATCCATACTTTTTCGACTTTAAGAGTTTTTCCAAACTCATTAAGAACCATAACACTGTAATTCTTGGCATTTGCAGCAATTATAATGTTAAGATTTGATGTTGTAGGGTTAGGGTAAAGGTTAATTTTTGCTCCCAAATAGCGGTACTCATAAATACTGGTAACAGTCAACTTGCTTTGGTGAAAACCTTGCGTAAGAATACTGCTACCGATTAAGGTTTCAACTACACTTTCTCCAATAGTGTAATTGAGTGAATAGGAACCGCCGGCATACGAGCCCCCAGAGGAGGCCGTAACCTGCTGTCCAAAGCCGATATTCCCAATAAATAAGAACACAGCCACCGTAAAAATAAAATTTAAAAATGCTTTCATATGCTTTAAGTTTGTTTAAAACTACAGCATAATACACCGTTATAAAATAGCACTTTATTTTACGGTAGGTTTTAGATGGTGAATGGTAAGGACGATTTATTTAACGAATTTTTACGAATTATGAGTATATATAGAACACCTCTCTCTTGGATGTTCGAAAATATCCAACTCAATTAAAGGATTAAATGTTTCCTAAAATAGCCAAAAGGGGTTCTTTTTTGCGTCTAGAAACCTCAATTTTAGAATCATCGGTCATTATTACCCAGCCACCTTCGCCTTTAATGTATTTTTTTAGGTGAGTTAAGTTTATAAGGTGTGATCTGTGAATACGAAAAAAGCCATGATTACAAAGCAACTCGTCATACTCCTTTAATGTTTTTGAAACAAGTATTTTAATATTTTTGTCCATTATAAAATGGGTATAATTCACGCTTGATTCGCATCTGACAATGTCTTTCACATTGACTATGGTGATTCCTTCGGCAGAATATAGCGCAAGGCGGTTGAAATTTTGTTTGTTTGCGTTTAGTGTTTCAATTTTGGGTTTAGAAAGTTCCACAGGGTCTGAACAGGCTTTTTTAATAGCTGCCATAAAAATATCAGGGTCGACCGGTTTGAGTAGGTAGTCAATAGCGCTAAATCGGAATGCTTTTACAGCGTAATGGTCAAAAGCAGTACAAAAGATTATTTTAAAATCACTGTGGGTAACTTGCCCCAGTAAGTCAAACCCTGTTCCGTCAGGCATTTGAACGTCGAGAAACACTAAATCGGGGTGCACTTTGTCAATTACAGTTATGCCTTGCTCAACATTTTCAGCTTCGCCCACTATATTGATATCGGGTGCGAATTTTTGGATAAAATTGCGAAGTGTTTGCCGGCCTTTTTTCTCATCATCGATAATTACAGTGTTCATTTTGTTGTAGGTTAATTTAAAATGGGAAGCCGGACAATAACTTTTGTGCCGAACGAATTTTGTTTTTGCATATCTGATTTGTCAATAATTATGAATTTGGCATTTGTGCCGTGTTGTTCGTTGATAACGGACAATCGTCTTTCTGTAATTCTCATAGCAAGGGATTCCCGTTTGTCATCTGTATCATTTTTTCCGGCAGCTTCTCTGCCAATGCCATTATCATCAATTACGCATATCAGGTATTCATCTTCAACCTGAATGTCAACATGAATGCTGCCGTTTTCACGGTTTTTGAAGCCGTGTATTATGGCATTTTCAACAAAAGGTTGAAGAATCATTGTTGGTATTGAAATAAAATCAGCTTCAACATTTTCGGCAATCGTACATTTGAATTGGAATTTGTGATCGTACCTAACTTGTTCAAGCTCAACATAAATTTTCAATAATTCCAGCTCACGTTCAAGGAGAACTGACTCAGAACGGGAGTGTTCAAGAAACCCACGAATGAGTTTTGCAAAATTCGACAAATATTTACTTGCTTCGTGTGTTTGGTTTGAAGTTATGTACGATTGTATAGAATTTAGCGAGTTAAAAACAAAGTGCGGGTTCATTTGCGATTTGAGCATTTTTTGTTCTGTACGCAAGTTCTTTATTTCGAGCTTGTTTTTCGTATTCATGTGCCGGGTTTTGTATAGCTTGAGCAAAACAAGAAAGGGTTAAATAACAATTTACCAGATATACCACCTACCACAAGGAATTATGATAGTCTAT
>JAWOEM010000446.1:0-5328 GCA_046482785.1 Salinivirgaceae bacterium | reverse complement strand
GCGTGAAAAGCTTGATGAATTCGGAGTTCATGCCGGAACAGATCTTGATTACCAGTTTATAGATCCATCGGGTAACGATGAAGAAGCTAAGCGGGCCAAAGAGCAGATCGAATCATTTGGTCTGGATCCGGTTCCTGTGTTTGAAGCACGTGAAGACGGGTCTCGCAAACGGTCTCTTGTTTATCCGTTTATGGTAATTCAAAGTGGCGATTCAGAAATTGCCGTTGACTTACTTGAGAATATTCCCGGGCAATCAGGTGCTGAAAACCTTAATGCTTCTATCGAAGGGCTTGAATATAAAATAACCGATGCACTCCGTCGGCTTTTGACAGAGGAAATGCGGAAAATAGCGTTTCTTGAAGGGCATGGAGAATTAGATGAACTGGATGTAATTGATATTACAGATGCTCTTTCTAAATATTATCAGGTAGATAGGGGTAATCCCGGCAGTAATCCCGAAATGTTGAATGAATACGAAGCTTTGGTTATTGCCCGGCCTACGCGTTCTTTTTCTGAACCCGAAAAATTTGCCATTGACCAGTATATAATGAACGGAGGAAAAGTGTTGTGGCTGTTAGATGCTATAAATGCTTCTATGGACAGCTTGCAGAATAACATGCAGACAATGGGTTTGCCGCTCGATGTGAATCTCGATGACCAACTCTTTCGTTATGGATTTCGCATTAATCCAGTGCTTGTTCAGGATGTTCAGGCTGGTGTAGTTCCTGTTAATGTTGCTCCTCCCGGCGAATCGTCAAGGTTTGTACCAATGCCCTGGATTTTTAATCCCTTACTTAATACCAACACCAAACATCCGGTAACTCGAAATGTTAATGTGGTTAAGGGTGAATTTGTCAGCAGTATTGATACAGTTGGTGATAACCTCAATACAACCGTCACCCCATTGCTTCGTACCAGTCGCCATTCCCGTACCATGAAAAGTCCGGTTTATATTTCACTGGCTCATGTTGAAGAACAACCGCGGCGTGAGAATTTTCCAGAATCACATATCCCTGTTGCTTTTGCTGCAAAAGGAGAATTTTCTTCGGTATTTACCAACAGGGGCATGCCACCCGAAGTAAACTATCCGGCTGAGAAAAAACGCGATGTTAGTGAGCCCACCCGAATGATTGTAGTGGCCGATGGTGATATTATAAAAAATGAAATCAGACAACGGGAAAGTAATAACCCCGGCATTATGCCACTGGGTTTTGACGAGTCAACCAATCAGACTTACGGAAATAAACAGTTTATAATGAATGCCATTAATTACCTGACCGATGAAGAAGGATGGATGGCATTACGTACGCGTAATTACAGGCTTCGGTTACTTGACAGAGATAAGGTGGCAAATGAATCGAATTATTGGAAAATGCTCAACTTGGGGTTGCCTTTACTTTTGGTTTTGGTGGCCGGTTTTGTTGTGCCTTTTGTGCGAAAAAAACGTTTTGGAGGATAAAATTAAAGCGATGTGAATAATCATTTTGCCTTTTTATTGGTGGCAATTTTTCGTATATTCGGCATTCGTTTTTGGAACGTATTTTTAATTTTAGATAAACATTAAAAAAAATAGAAACAATGAAGTTTGTTGTCTCCAGTTCAGGGCTGTTGTCCCATTTGCAGGCTATCAGCCGGGCCATTGCTTCAAAAAGCCCCATGCCCATTCTAGATAATTTTCTCTTCAGTCTTGAAGGGCAAAAACTTACCATTACCGCTTCGGATACCGAAGTAACCATGATTACCACTCTTGATCTTGATACAACCGAAGGGGAGGGCGTTATTGCTATGCCATCCAAAATTCTTTTGGAGACATTGAAAAAATTTCCGGAGCAACCACTCAATTTTGAAATAGATCAGGAAACCCTTGCTGTTGATATAATAACTGAAAAGGGAAAATTCAGCGTTGTAGGCCAAAATGGGGAAGATTTTCCTGCATTACCCGAGCTGAACGAAGAAAAAGCCAGTAAGGTGCAATTGCCTGCCGATACTTTAATGACAGGTATTGTAAAAACATTATTTGCAACTGCAGAGGATGAATTACGTCCGGTAATGAATGGTATTTTGTTCGAATTTACCTCTGATAATATGACGTTTGTAGCTTCCGACTCACATAAACTAGTTCGATATCAGCGGTTGGATGTGAAAACCGACTATGAAGCTTCTTTTATTTTACCAAAAAAACCAGCCAGCCTGCTGAAGAATGTGTTGCCTAAAGAAGAGGGAGAGGTATCGGTGGCTTTTGACGATCAAAATGCCTATTTTACCATGCAAAACTATCGGTTGGTTTGTCGTCTGGTAGAAGGAAATTATCCAAGTTACAATGCGGTAATTCCTCAGGATAATCCTAATAAAGTTGTGGTTGATCGTGTGGATTTATACAATACACTGGGTCGTGTATCCTTGTTCTCGAGCCAGGCCAGCAACCTCGTAAAATTGCATCTTGCTTCCAATGAGATGGTCGTTTCGGCACAAGACATTGATTTCTCTATTTCGGCTTTCGAAAAACTCAATTGCCAATACGATGGCGATGAAATGGAAATTGGCTTTAAGTCTGGTTTCCTGGCCGATATTTTGGATAATATATCTTCTTCCGATATTGTTCTGGAACTTTCTGATCCTGCAAGGGCTGGTATATTTGTTCCTTTTGACAAATCGGAGACCGAGGACGAACTGATGCTTCTTATGCCCATGATGATTAATGCATAAAAGAAAGTTATAATACACCATTTATTAAGACGCTCTGCCTCAACGCAGGGCGTTTTTTGTGACAGGCCAACAATAGAATTCTCTATGAGTTGTGATGTTACTTTATGAAACGAGCATGATATTTTTTAAGCATAGATTTCTCATGAGAATATGTTTAAAAAATATTATGCGAGAGCGAAGCGGTTCCATTCGGCCAATTACTTAACTAAATTTTGTTCGAATGAAACGAGCATGATAGGGAATCACAAGAGAATATGTATAAGTTCTTGCATGCGAGTTCCATTAGACCTTAAAAATCAAATTTTATACTAATGAAAATAAAAAAGGTCTACCCAGACGGGCAGACCTTAAAAACAGGACAATTAAAATTCTGGATATGTTAAACCAGAATAGCCATCGTTATGGCATTTTTTGTGATAGTTATCTCCTTCGGCTCTGTCTTGTTTTTTACGGTTATTAAGAAAAAAGTAATGTGTTTGGATGAAACGAGTATGATGATTTTTTAGCATAAATTTCACAAACCTCTTTTCGCTGAAGTTTTAGCGGAGGAATAAGTATATGTTTAAAAACTATCATGTGAAAGCAAAGCGGTTCCATTCGACCTTAAAAAATATATTTTATACGAATTAAAAAGGCCATTTGCACAGAAATATGTGCAAATGGCACTGTATTTAATTAAAATGTATCGTAAGCAGATTCACCATGCTCATAGATATCCAATCCTTCTTCTTCAACTATTTTCTCCACTCTTAAACCATTAGTTGCTTTAATAATAGCGAATAAAATAAGACCTGCAATAAATGCCCATGCGCCAATGGCTAATACACCTATGGCCTGAACTCCCAGGAGATTTAAACCTCCACCATGCAATAAGCCACCATCTAAAGCAAATACTCCAACCAGTAAGGTTCCCAATGCGCCACATACACCATGTACTGAAATTGCTCCCACCGGGTCATCAACTTTAAGTTTCTGGTCAATGAATTCAACCGAAAAGACCAAAACAATCCCCGCAATTGCACCAATTATTACAGCACCTAATGGAGATACAGCTGCAGTACCTGCAGTTATAGCTACCAAACCTGCCAAAGCTCCGTTTAAGGAAAGCGACAAGGTTGGGCGTTTGTATCGAGTCCATGATACAATCATGGCCATGATGGCACCTGCGGCTGCTGATAGATTGGTTGTTAAGGCAATTCTGGCAATGGCACTTGTACTATCGCCGGTTGCTGCCAGTTCCGATCCGGCATTAAAACCAAACCATCCGAACCATAGTATGAAAACACCCAAAGCTCCAAAGCCAATGTTATGTCCCGGTATTGCTTTTGCTTTGCCGTCTTTCCCGTATTTGCCAATACGTGGCCCAAGGATTATTGCTCCTGCAAGTCCGACCCATGCACCTACTGAATGCACAATCGTGGAACCGGCAAAGTCAATAAATCCAAGTTCGCTCAGCCATCCGCCACCCCATGTCCAGTGACCTGAGACAGGATAAATGATCAGTGTAATAGCCACTGTAAATATTAAATAGGCACTGAATTTTGTTCGTTCAGCCATAGCTCCTGAAACGATAGTGGCAGCTGTAGCTGCAAAAACCGTTTGAAATATTAAGTCGGCATAATCTGAGTAGCCTGCAGCGTAACTATCACTCTCCGGACTGAAAGCAAACAGGCTGAAGTCGCCAATAAATGCATTGCCCGTGCCATACATAATTGAGTAGCCAATTAACCAGTAAAAGAAAGAGCCTGATGAAAAATCGATAAGGTTTTTCATCAGAATATTGGCTGTGTTTTTGGCTCGTGTAAAGCCTGATTCAACCAAAGCAAAACCAGGCTGCATAAACATTACCAAAACGGTAGCCAGCAGTAACCATATAGTGTTTATTGATATATCCAGTCCTATTGCAGCTTCTGCAACTTCCGGAACTTTTGTAATTGTTTCTTCCATATTTTCAATGTTTTAGCTGATTCTGACTTTATACGTTGTTATCTTCTAAAAAAACCGACACATCCCCGTGCTCGCCTGTACGTATGCGGAATCCATCGGAAATTTCAGATACGAAAATTTTACCATCGCCAATTGCTCCTGTTTTGGCTGAGCTGAGTATGGCCTTGATTGCCGGTTCAAGATATTTTTCGCGGCAAATAAAGTTTATCATAACTCTTTCGATCGTGCTGGTGTCATATTTTACACCACGGTAAACTCTTTTTTGGGTGGCTTTACCCACTCCACGCACATTCCAAAAAGTTATAAACTCGATTCCTGCATCGTGTAAAGCTTCCTTTACCTCATCGAATTTTGTTTTTCGTATAATGGCTTCAACTTTTTTCATTTGACTTATTTTTAGATTATTGACTTTTGGTGAGGAAGTTGAAATAAAGCCGGGCAGGCTTTATTTCAACTTATCTTATCAACTTTTAGGAAGGTATTTTTAAAAAGATACCCCAACCACCATGAATAAACTCTCGCTTTCAGGGTTAAGAATCACGGATCCCGAAAGTGGAAGTGAAAAATAATCCGTGATCTTTATCTCTTTTGAAGCTCCAATTCCAACATTTACAATTCCAAATTCTCCATCGGTAGTATAGACTTCGTCGCCGGCTCCTACAAAAGCACTGACCA
>JAWOEM010000427.1:0-3867 GCA_046482785.1 Salinivirgaceae bacterium | reverse complement strand
GGCAAGCACCGTATACATGTGGTATGGTACCGATTCCAGAAAAAACAGGCTAACGGATTTTGTAACGCCAACTTCTTTTCCTGCATCGGCCATAACAGAACCTTCGTACGATGCCCATGTAGAAATAATCATTATACTTGCCATAATAGCCACTACATCAACAATGTAGGCCAACATGGCCGGGGTCACTTTATTACGAATATTGATTTCACGCATCGATGCGCCTGAGATAAGCACGTTGGCATAATCGTCAAAAAAGAGCGTCATACTCACCCCCCAGGTACTAAGTCGGCTTTTACGTGGCGAATTTAGTTTTTTCGAAAGCGTTTGAGCGAAACGATCGTAACCGCCCGAAAGCTGAATAAGTTCAAGTAAGCCTCCAATGAGCACGATGAAGAGCACAATGAGCAGGCGTTCCGGATCTGTGAACGAAACGAGAAGATACTCGTACATGCGTTCGAAAAACCCTGAAAATGTGTATTGGCCAGCTACTACAGAGCCACCAACAATTCCCATGAACAATGCAAATGCGACTTTTCGCGTGGCCAGTGCAACAACTATTGTTACCAGAGCCGGAATTAAAGAAAGCAATCCTATATCCATTTTTGTTTAAAATAATTCCGACCACCCGTATTCGGGCGGCCGGAGCGTTTGTTTTATTACGGGTTATGTTTTTTATTTGGCTACGACATAATGCTAAAACCTTCTTTTTTAAGGCGTTCTTCTTCCTCTTTTGGCATTACCTGAATCAGCCCGTTGTTTAATCCGTGTATTTCAACGCCATAATCGCGGTACATGCTTAAGGCATTAATAATTTCATTGGAAACTACCTGCCCGGGAACCAATAAAGGAATGCCCGGAGGGTAAGGGGTTACCATCATGGTGGAAACCCGGTTAAGGCTCTCACGTAAAGGCACCTCTTCACTTTCTGAATAAAATGCGAATCGGGGTCTGTATTTTATGGGCGAAAGCGAAAGTTTAAAGTCTTTGATGATTTTTGCTGAACCACTATCTTTTTTGCGGTTTCCGGCATGTTTTTCAATGCTCTCCAATGCTAAGTATAGTCGGTTTATGCGCGAATAGGTGGCACCAATGGTCAGTAATATAGTAATTGTGTTAAATGTGGTTTTTTCTATCTGGATGTTGTGTTTTTTCACTAGAAGGTGTTCCAGCTCTTTGCTTGTATAGCCCGACTTGCTGATGTCAATTGTAATCTTGGTTTTGTCTACTCTGATGTTATCATCTTTGAGCTCATCGGCGATTAAATCTTCTTTTTCGAGTACGCGAAATTTTTCCAACGAATTAATTGATGCTTTCAGCTGATCAGACAATTTGAACACACGGCTGAGTAGTCCGTAGCCTTCCATGGTCATTTGTTTGCGGGCTACGTCGAGCGATGCAATCATGGGGTACTGCGGCGATGTGGATGCGTGCATGTTGTAATTTTCCATGAAAAAGTCCTGAATGTCCTCAAAATCAGGATCGTTTACATGAATCATTGATGCTTGCGAAAATGCACTCATGGTTTTATGCGTCGATTGTGTGGCATAGTCGGCTCCGGCAGCCATCGCCGTTGGGTAGAACTCGCGGTGGAAGTTTGCGTACCCGAACCATGCTTCATCTACAATTACCTTAATATTTCTTTTATGAGCTTCGTTTACAATATCTTCAATATCGTAAATCAGACCATCATAGGTGCAGTTCGTGATAATTATTGCTTTGAGCTTTTTCTTTTGTGCAATGGCATCGTCCATGGCCTTTATGATGTTCTTTTTGGGGATAGGACCAAAAATTCCGTACTTGTTGTTTACTGATGGCATGAGGTACAAAGGCTCTGCGCCGGCAATAATTACTCCGTAATGCACTGATTTGTGGCAGTTCCGGTCGAGCAGAATGGCATCGCCGGGTTTTAATAGCGTTTGTATCAGTATTTTATTAGATGTTGATGTGCCATTGGTTACAAAAAATGTGTGGCGCGCATTAAATGCACGTGCAGCCAACTCTTGTGCGTCTTTAATTACGCCAACCGGATGCAGCAACGAATCCAGCTCGGGAACCGAAACTGATACGTCGCTTTTAAAAGCGTTTTCGCCAAAAAACTCATAATAGTCTTTAACATAAGGCGAGTTTTTTACACTATTGCCCGATGCATGCCCCGGTGTGTGCCACGAATCTTTCGATTTGCGGGCATATTTCACTAATTTCTCATAAAATGGAGCGCTGCTTTTTTCATCAATTGCGGCGGTTATTTTATTTACAATATCATCGTAAACATTGTCTTCTTTAAAGAAGTAACCATCGGTAAGCCCTTTGGTCGACAAGGTTCTGATATCGGTTATTTCGGTGTATATGAAAATGTTGATTTCATTACGCAGAGCGATAAATTTTTTAAAAATATCGGTCCCTTCAACTCTTTTTCCGTTTTTTCTGCTTTGTGGCAGCGACCACTCTGTTAATACTGCATGAACAGAGCCATCTTCTTTCAATTTTTCACAGGCACTTTCAAACGAGTTGCAACCAAAAATGGTCAGCCCTCTGGAGCTAAGCTCTTTGATTGTTGTGTCTAAAGCTTTTGAATCGTTGTCAACAACTAAAACCGAGTAGTACATAGCGTTTTAAATATTAAAAATGTGGCTGCAAAATTAGCAATAATTTTCGATCGATAACGCACTATTATCTGTTTTTAAACTCTTTGGGAACACAAAAACAAGTTATCGTATTTGTTTGACCAAATTAAGCAGTTGGCGAAATAATTTCCGTGTTTGCCCCTCTATGGCAGTCTGTTGCCACAAGTATTTGTCCAGTTTGTTAGTGGAAAAACTGGACATTTTTATGTTTTATTCATTTTTAATTCGAACGTCACGTTTTTTTTTGCTCAGAAACCGAGTCAGGTTTAGCCAGACGAGTTCAACGCAGTTAATCCGGTAGAATACAGAAGTTTTCACTATTTCTTCTTGCGGATTTTGGGTGCAAAGGCAAAAGTGTATTTTACTTTCCGTTTCTGCAAAAAATAAAACGTTTTTTGTGCTTATTGTGGTATGTTTTAATATTTGTTCATGCCATGCTTTCCGAACAGTTTTCGCCAACCCTCTGTGGCTTCAAAGTCAATTTAAAATATTCTTTTAGCTCGAAGCGTATAATTAGCAAAACATTTCGCAACTTTGCTTTATGAATCCTATGCGAGGGTTTGGTTACAAAAATAAACATATCAGTAGAATGAAAAATTTTATACTTTTTTTAGCGCTGTTCGGTCAGTTAACTGTTAATGCAAACGATGAATGGATGCGCTATGCGGCTATTTCGCCCGATGGAAAATCAATTGCATTTACCCATAAAGGGGACTTATACATTGTGCCTGCAGAAGGTGGCGAAGGTCGTGCGCTTACATTTCACGTGGCTCACGACTATGAGCCTATGTGGAGTAACGATGGTACGAAAATCTGTTTTGCCAGCAATCGATTTGGGAATTTCGATCTGTTCGTAATTAGTGCCCAAGGCGGCGAAGCGAGAAGGCTTACCTATCACTCTAAAGATGAGGTGCCTTATACATTTTCAACCGACGATAAATATGTGCTTTTTGGAGCAGCCCGTCTCGATGCTGTTAACCACAGGCAGTATCCAACAAGCTCGCAACCAGAGTTATATAAAGTTGCGGTGGAAGGCAGCAGCGTCGATCAGGTGTGGACGATTCCTGCTGAGGAGGTGCAAATGAGCAATGATGGAAAAACTATTATTTACCAAGACAAAAAAGGCGGTGAGGATGTTTTTCGCAAACATCATGTTTCAGCGATAACACGTGATATTTGGAAATACGATGTGGAAAGCAATAAGCATGAAATGCTTATTACATGGAAAGGTGAAGATCGG
>JAWOEM010000342.1:0-6661 GCA_046482785.1 Salinivirgaceae bacterium | reverse complement strand
GATACACACCGGTACAAAATTATAAAAAGATGCGAACATCAACCTTACTACTCATAACTGTATTTCTTTTTTCTTGTCAATGGTCACACGGCCAACTAAACGAATCGTTTAGCGATATGGACTTTACGTCCAATCCTGAATGGACAGGAAACACCCAAAGCTTTGAGGTGCTAAATCCGCCAGCGACAGGCGATGGCAGCATAGACAACAGCTGGTCGCCCGACGAGCACATGCTGCGTTCCATACCCGGTGCCGGCGATGCTATGCTGGTTACCGCATCGGAGCGCGCTTACGGCGAATGGCTCTTCTCCATTGCCGATGGAAAAGGTTGGGCGGTATCGAGCACCAACGACTTTTACATTATTCTGATGAGTGATACCGACAATACTGATTTGCTCACAGATGGAAATATGGATTTTAACGGATATTTTCTGCGCTTCGACGGTGGAACCGACGACAATTTCGTTCTTTACAAACAAACCGGAGCAACGTCTACAGCCATTCTCAACAGCGAATTTCCTGCCGGAACCGACGGAACCACATCTATTCCGTACAGCGTAAAGGTAACACGCACAACCGATGGGCTTTGGACTCTTTACATGGACGAAGGGTTGTATCTCGATGCAGCAACACCACGCGGGTCTGCTACCGACAACGAAATAACATCATCGGCATTTTTTGGCATCGGAACCAACATTTCGAACCCGGGCGATGTGCGTACACTTTACATCGACAATATTATTACACGAAATATTTTTGTTGACACCTACCCTCCTTACATTACCGACCTAAGCTTTTCGAGCACCAAAAGCATCGACCTGTTCTTCGATGAGTTAACAGAGCCCATATCTGCGCAAGCAGCCTTAAATTACAACGTGCAAACCATGGGCACACCACAATCGGCCGCATTTATCGACGGATTGGCCGATCGCGTGCGACTTTCGTTCAACGAATCGTTTGTTGGCGGCACCGATTTAATGATAGCTGTTACCGGCGTAGAAGACCTCAATGGAAACGCCATGGACACTACTTTTCAATTTACGACTCCCGAAATATTGGGACAAAACATCGACGAATCGTTTACCGATCTGAACCTTACCGAAAACCCTACATGGACGGGCGAAACAGATAATTTTGAAATTACTGACCCCATAACCGAAGGCGATGGCGCTTTTCCGGCTTCGTACGACAACGATGGCGCGGTATTGCAATCGAAAATAAATACCGCAAGCAGCGCCATAGCGTTTGAAACCTACAGAGCCTACGGACAATGGAGCTTCAGCATTGCCGACGGCGCCGGTTGGAGCGTGTCGAGCACAAACGACTTTAGCGTAATTCTAATGGCCGATACCGACAACCCGCAGATGCTCAAAGCCGGATCGATGAACTTCACCGGCTACTTCCTCCGCTTCGACGGAAGTAACGACGATAAATTCGTACTTTACAAACAGCAAGGAACAACATCAACACCCATAATCGAAACCAACTACCCGGAAGGAACAGATGGCTCGAGCCCAATTCCGTACACCATAAAAATTACACGTTCAGAAAGCGACGGCTGGAAACTATTTATTGACGAAGGTTTTGCAACCGAACCCTACACCTTGCGAGGCACATCAACAGACAACGACATTTCATCGGCACGTTTTTTCGGCTTTTCAACCAACATTAACACGCCATCGGAAACACGCGTTGCATATATCGACGATATTTATGTTGGCGAAATTATTATCGACACCGAACCGCCCGCATTAAATCGCATTAAGGTACGTTCTGCAAATAGCATTTCGCTGCAATTTTCCGAGCCCATTGACACCACAATCGTAAACGCAGCAAATTTTGCCATTGGTTCCGATAACGATCTAGCGAATATTGCATTCCAAAATTTTGGCACAGAAATATTATTGCAATATACCAATGCATTTCCCATTAGGGAAGAAGAAACACTAACGGTTACGGGCATTACCGATCTGGAAGGCAACACAATGAACGACACAACGGCCACTTTCACCTATTTCTCTGTGGTTGAAGGCGATGTGGTGCTTAACGAAGTGTTCTTCGATAATTACCCGCAAGTTGGACTACCCGATTACGATTTTATTGAATTATACAATCGCTCAGGTTTTGATGTAAGCCTTGAAAACTGGACGCTTACAATTGGAGAGGATGTAAAGGTTTTTCCTGATTTGCTTTTGGCTGCAAACGAATACTTAATTATTACAAGCAGTGCTGCCGTAGAAGAGTATGCAGAATTTGGCAATGTTGCCGACATTATTACAACCACCATGCTAACCAACACCGGTAAACGTATTGTACTCAAAGACAGCACCGGGACACGTCTGCATAGCATTGCATACAACGAAAACTGGTATCGCGACCCCGATAAAATTGATGGCGGATGGAGCATTGAACAGATTGATCCCGATAATTGGTGTGCTCAAGCACAAAACTGGCGCGCTTCGACAAATCCTATTGGCGGAACGCCCGGAGCAATAAACGCTGTAGATGCCGAAAATAGCGATAATACACCACCTGCCATTGCCGAAATTGGCATTGTCGATGCGCAAACCATTTCCATTTTATTCACCGAAGAAGTGCCTGCCACAGAAATTAACTCGGCACACATAAGCATCGATCCCATGCCCGGAACGCTTATGTACAGCCAAAACCCCGACAATCAAAATATGTGGCTACTCAGCTCATCTGCCGATATTCCCACACGCACAGCCATTACATTTTCTTTTTCGAATATTACCGATTTTTGCGGCAACGTACTAACCGACACCACCGTTACTACTTACAGATTGCTCCCCGAATTTCAGCAAATTGTAGTAAACGAAATAATGGCAAAGCCAGCCGAAAACACCGGGCTTAAGTACGAATACATTGAATTATTTAACCGCGATACCCTTCCAGTAAATATCCAAAACTACACGTTAAAAGCAGGAAGCCGGAGCTGGACACTGCCCTCGGCATCAATTCCATCGGGAGGCTACCTTCTTGTACTACCCGAGTCGATGGGCACAACAGATACGCTATACACCAATGCAGTATACCTCATGCAAGAATCAGCGCTAAGCGACAATGGCACGCTTATTCAATTGCTAGGCTCCGACGAACAAATTATTGATTGGGTAGACTACAGTTCATCGTGGCACACCAACGAACGCTACACTATGGGCGGTTATGCGCTAGAGCGCATCGATACCGAAAATTTATGCAGCGGAAGCAGCAATTGGGTTACCGCCGAAAACGACCAACACGGAACGCCGGGAGAAGAAAATAGTGTGGCTGCAACCAATAGCGATATTACCATTCCGGTGGCCAACTACTACATTGTACCCAACGATACCACAATTCAAATTGAATTTGACAGCCCCATGTGGCCCGACACTTCGTTGGCGCTTATAACGGAAAGCAACGTAACAATACAAAAAGCTACAATTGATCATCCCTATGGAAACATTTTACATCTTCAATTGGCAGAACCATTAAATGAAAATATAGAATACACACTTACATTAAGCGGTTACACCGATTGCAACCAAAACGAAATGGAATCGGCTACATTTACATTCGAAAAACCGATTGAACCTCAAGTTGGAGACATCGTAATAAACGAAGTGCTTTTTGATGCACCCACAAACTGCAACGATTTTGTTGAGATATTCAACATGAGCGACAATTATTTGCAACTAAACCAGCTCTATTTGGCCAATATGGACTACAACGATGAGCCGGAAGATGTATCGAAAGCAACAGAAATAGCTTATGTATTGCCACCAAATGCGTATTATATTTTAACCCAGGAATACGAGTGTATTAATGAAAATTACAGCAATGTGGCCAAATCGAGAACCATCGCCGCATCATTGCCATCGATGGCCAACGACGAGGGCAGCATAATGCTACTGGACAATGCGGGCAACACCATTGATGCCATGCGTTACACCTCGAAAATGCACCACAGCCTGCTCGACGATCCCGACGGCGTTTCGCTGGAGCGGATTTCCCCCTTATCATCGTCCGACAATCCCTCGAATTGGTATTCGGCTGCTGCTGATGCCGGCTATGCAACCCCCACGCGCGAAAACTCGCACTATAATGCAACCGATATTGCAGAAGACAACATTTCGCTGCCAAGCAAAACCTTTTCGCCCGACGGCGATGGATTCGAAGATTTCATCACCATCAACTACCGATTTAAAACGGGAAACAATGTACTAAACATTCGCATTCTTGATCAGCAAGGACGATTAATCGATCATATAGTAAACAACGAAACAGTTTCGGTTGAGGGATTTGTAACATGGGATGGAACCGACGACAACGGGCACAAACTACCGGTGGGTGTATACATTATTCACTCGGAATGGTACGATGAAGATGGAAACCAAGAAGCCGACACACGCACATGCGTATTGGCCGGCGGACTAAAATAGAGAGTTCTTTTTTATTGAATGGGCATAATAAAACAAGAATTATGGGATCAACAATGCAATAAAATGAGGAGAAATATTTATTAAAAAACAACAAAATGAAACACAAAAGAAACATTGGAATTATTGCACTAATTGCATTTGTACTATCTTTATTGGGATTTATTCTGGACATGAATGAATTAGATCCGAGCAGATTACAAAACCTCATCGATATAACACTAATGACAGTAATTTTCTTTGGGGCAGGCATGTTAATGTATGGCCTAATCATACTGACAATGAGGATAATTCCAAAATTAAATGTGTGAACAGCCCAGCTCCGTTAATATGAAAAACCACTATAAAACATAAACATAAAAAACAATATTATGAAAACAACACACTCTTTATCAAGCACTTTACGAATAGTATCAACGAGTATGCTTCTGTTTCTTATTACCTCGGCTCCTGTAAAAGGTCAAACTGGTGGCAATAAAAACCTTCAACTTATCACCGTAAAAGGCGGCTCCTTTGAAATGGGCTGCACAGGAGAACAAAGTGGTTGCCAAAGCGATGAAAAACCCGCGCACACCGTAACATTAGCCGACTACCAAATCAGCAAATACGAAATTACCAATCAGCAATATGCCGATTTTATGAATGAAGTTGGTGCCGAAAGCAATGGTAGTTACCAGGGTATCGAATACCTGGATGTAGATGATAAGGATTGCCAGATTAAGCATACCGGTGGTCAGTTTGTGCCTGTAGGCAGCAAAAAAAACTTTCCGGTAGTAGAAATAACATGGCACGGCGCTAAAGCATTTTGCGAATATTACGGCGGACGCCTTCCCACCGAGGCAGAGTGGGAATTTGCTGCACGTGGTGGCAACAAAGCAACTGCAACCTTGTACTCCGGCAGTAACAATATCGAAGATGTGGCTTGGTACTCCGGTAATTCTGGAGGCAGTGCACACCCGGTGGGCACCAAATCGCCCAATGAACTAGGCATCTACGACATGACGGGTAACGTGTGGGAGTGGTGCAATGACTGGCACAATGACGACTATTACAGCAATAGCCCACAAAAAAATCCGCAGGGTTCTTCGTCGGGCTCCTTCCGCATTTTACGTGGCGGTAGTTGGTTCTTTAAGGCAGAGCATTGCCGAACTGCTAACCGGGCTGTCAGCGTCCCTGACCAAAGTTACAACGGCAACGGCTTCCGTTTTGTAAAATAGAGTCAAGTCGAGTGCAACCTAAATTCCGAAAGAATACAGCTATGTTCATTATTTTTTCTTCCAGTTTTTGGGTGGTAACAGTTTCGACAAGCCATTTGAAGAAGAAATTCAAAATATGGCAACAATAAAATCTATTTCGTAACTGCGAAATTTAATGCTTTTATAAAGATGAAAAAAATACTACTACTATTAGCTGATGGGTTCGAGGTTTATGAAGCAAGCGCTTTTATCGACGTTATCGGGTGGAACCATCTCGAAGGTGACGGCACTACAGAATTATACACTTGTGCACTAAAAAAAGAGATAACCAGCTCGTTTAATCAGAAGTTTGTAGTCGACCACTTAATTAATGAAATTGATATAGATGGATTTGATGCACTGGCTGTACCAGGGGGCTTTGAAGAATACGGTTTTTATAATGATGCTTTCAATGATCAATTTCTTGACGTAATTCGAGCGTTTAGAGCAAAAAATAAATTTATTGCATCGATTTGCGTAGGAGCCTTAGCATTGGGGAAAAGCGGTATTTTAAAAAATCAAGAGGCTACAACATATCACAACCCCAAACGAAGAGAGGCACTGCAGGCATTTGGGGCTAATGTTTTAAACCAACCAATTGTAGCAAACGATAATATCGTTACTTCTTGGAACCCGTCAACCGCTATTGAGGTTGCTTTTTTATTATTAGAACACCTCACTTCAGTGGAAAATGTAACCAAAGTACGCAAATTGATGGGGTTCGATAAATAAAAAACACCGGTCTTTCAGTCCCCAAAAAATAAAACATCATTTCGGAAACGGAAAAAAGCATTTCGGCCATTGGGTTTGGCAGTTGACAATTCTCGCTATGCATTTGTCACTTTTGTGAACTATTTTTGTAATAAGTTATTATTCAAAATGAACAAACGGCGAGAACTCCGCGATTGGTTCAGGCAGTATCAGGCTCATGCCACCGCCTTCACCACATCAGCCTGCACCGTGAACGTACCGCCGTATGGCTCTAAT
>JAWOEM010000165.1:0-4313 GCA_046482785.1 Salinivirgaceae bacterium | reverse complement strand
TATTTGGTATATCTTTGTGTTCCTTGCGAATTGATTGCGTTGAGCTCGTAAGCTTAACCAGACTCGGTTCGAATAGGCAAATCATCTCATTCGGTTTCTTTCTTCACCCAAATGAGTGATTTTCTAAATCGGGGTTAATCAAAATTCCACAATGATTTTGACATTGGAAAATTAAATTCTTGCGGAATTTGGGTTGTATGTTTTATTGTTGGTTCTTTTTTTTCCGTTTTCGGCCTGATAGTATTCTAGGAGGTGCAAATTTAAGCTCCTCCCGGTAGTTATCATAAACGTATTCTTTTACCGTATTCCACGACTTTAGGTGGCGAACAAAAGGTGTGAGCGAATATTTTCCAAGTTTATTATAATCTCGGAATGTGGGCATTTGATTTACGATATTTGCAACTTTTATGAAATCTTCGATTAGCTCTTCTTTTGTAATTTCATTTGTAGGCGGGAGCCGATAAAGGTTCATCGGAAGGCCTGCATCATGTATGGCCGCGTTCCATGTGCCATAAATGTACACAATTTGCCCGTAAGTGAGCTTGATTCCTCTGCTTTGCGAATACTCAATTTTTGTTGGGGATTTTCGTATCTTTCTTGCTACCCGGTTAATTTCGTTTCTGCAGAGTTCCTTTTTTTCTTCTAGTGTCAACTTAGATTTTGCCATATCATTTTATGTTTATAAGGGTAATACTTTACAAATAAACGACTAAGGAAGCAAATTTGTTTCTGAATTCCTTGTTGTGAAATCATAATTATATGTTAAAATTTGGGTTTAGCAAGGGAATATGATTGTTTTGAGTGTTTATGGGCAAATATTTTGGTCTTTTGCCCATGATTGATTTCTGTAACATAGTTGATTACCAAAAGAAGAGGCTGCCATATATCAGGGCAGCCTCTCAGAATATCGAAAAAAATGAGTTTGTTAGACTTTGATCTTCTTATTCGTTGGGTTATGCGTGAATTTTAAACATTCCGACGTCATCTAATTCAAAGTTTTTAATGTATGCTGATTTTTCGGCGTTTTCTGCATAAGCTAACTTAATGAATACCTTTGCGTTTTTAGCATATTTTTCATCGCGCATAGTGTCCATCAGCAATAGCCATCCCATAATGATGTTTCCTGCCATTTCTACTAATCTGCGGGCATGCATATCCAAGTAGTCGTTGTCGTCTGCTGTATCGTTAATTTCATCAACAATATTGTAGCAGTTTTCGTACTCTGCTGTCATTTCAGCTAGTTTACGCTTCAGAAATTCGTATTCCGGATCGATTTTTACTTTCTCGTACTCTTTAATTTGCTTAAGGAATGAGCCGGTTGTTACTCCGCGAATGGCCGCTACAACCTGTAGCTGCGATGTGCCTTCGTAAATAGTTGTAATTCGTGCATCGCGGTAAATTCGTTCTATTGGGTAATCTTTCATGAAGCCTGAGCCACCGTGAATTTGCAAACTATCGTAGGCTATGGAGTTGCTATACTCGCTGGAGATGAGCTTGAGTAGAGGGGTAAAAGCGTCGGCCAGTTTTGTATAATGCTTCATCTCCTGGCGTTCGTCTTTGTCTAGTTTGCGTTCTTCCGACACAAAACCGTAAGATTTGTAAATGTCTACAAACCGTGTTGTTTCGTATAGTAGTGATCGTACTGCTTTTACTTTTGCATCCATGTTGGTAAGCATTTCGTAAATAGCGGGAAAGCGGTCGATGGTTTTGCCAAACTGGGCGCGTTCTGCTGCATATTCTACGGCTTCGCGGTATGCGGCCTCGGCAATTCCTACAGATTGAGCTCCAACACCAAGTCGCGCGCCGTTCATTAGCGACATTACGTACTTTATGAGTCCCATTTTTCGATTACCTACAAGTTTTGCCGGTGCATTTGTAAATACAAGTTCGCAGGTTGGCGATCCTTTAATTCCCAGTTTGTTTTCAATTCGACGTACGCTAAGTGCGTCATCTGCTTTATCGTAAACGAAAAGTGACAGTCCGCGACCGTCTACAGTGCCAGATTCTGAACGTGCCAAAACTAACGATACATCGGCATCGCCGTTGGTAATAAACCGCTTTACGCCGTTGAGGTACCACTGGTCTTCTTTTTCGTTGAATGTTGCTTTAAGCTGAACGGCCTGAAGGTCAGATCCCGCATCGGGCTCTGTTAAGTCCATTGCTGCTGTAGCACCTTTATTGAATCGAGGAAGGAATTCGTCTTTAATTTCGTCGCTGCCAAATTCGTGAATGGTTTCTGCACAATCCTGAAGCCCCCAGATGTTTGCAAAGCCTGCGTCGGCTCTTGATACTAGTTCGGCTGCCATTACGTAAGGAACCATTGAGAAGTTCAGTCCTCCGTATTTGCGGGGCAGTGACATGCCCACAAGGCCTGCTTTGGTGAGTGCATCGTGGTTTTCGGCTGTTCCGCGGGCATATTCTACATGTCCGTCAATTACTTTAGGGCCTTCTTGGTCTACTGACTCGGCGTTGGGGTCAATGATGTTTCCACAGATGTCGCCAACAATCTCAAGTACTTTATCGTAGCTGTCGATTGTGTCTTCGAAATCTTTAGGAGCATAGTCGTATTGATCTGCGTCGGCATAATTATGCTCTTTCAGGTCGACGATCTTTTTCATCAACGGGTGAGTGAGATGAAAATTTAGATCTTTATTATCGCTATAGAAATTACTCATTATTCTCTTGTTTTATTATTTGGAATTTTTCTTGTACGCTTTAATCATGCGTGGAATGATAGTCGCCACATCGCCGTTTATTACATAGTCTGCAACTTGGTTGATTGGGGCATTTTCGTCTGTATTGATGGCAATAATCATCGATGAATCTTCCATTCCGGCACGGTGCTGTATTTGCCCGCTTATGCCACACGCGATGTATAGTTTTGGGCGAACTGTTACCCCGGTTTGGCCTACCTGACGTGCATGTTCTGCGTATCCGGCGTCTACTGCGGCGCGGCTGGCTGCAACTTCTCCACCGAGTACTTCGGCTAAATCAAAGAGTAGATTAAAGTTTTCGGGTGAGCCCATTCCGTAACCTCCGGCTACAATAACTTGTGACCCTGCAAGGTTTATTTTGCGTGGTTCAATGTGGCGCTCGATTATTGAGATGGCAAAATCTTCGTCTTTTACTGATTTTGCCACGTCGATATTTTTCACTTTTCCTTTGTAAGCAGTGTCGAGCACTTCTTTTTTCATAACCCCTTCGCGTACAGTTGCCATTTGAGGTCTGCAATCGGGATTAATAATGGTGGCAATAATATTTCCACCAAAGGCCGGACGAATTTGATACAATAGTTGATCGTATGTTTTTCCGGCTTTTTTGTCTTCGTGCGACCCAATTTCGAGGCTTGTGCAGTCAGCCGTTAGTCCTGATTTTAGTTCTGAAGAAACACGCGGGCCTAAGTCGCGACCTTGAGAGGTGGCTCCTAACAGGGCAATTTCCGGCTTTTCTTCTCTGAATAAATCACAAATAATGGAGTTGTAGGGAAGTGTTAGATAGTGCTCCAGTCTTTTATCTTCTGCCTTATGTACCACATCGGTACCATAGGGGAATAATTGGTTCTCAATATCTTTCAGGTCTTTTCCAATGACAACAGCTTCCAGTTTTGTTTTTAACTGATTGGCAAGCTGACGTCCTTTTGTAAGAAGTTCGAGGCTCACATCGGCCACTTTTCCTTCTTCCAATTCACATATTACAAATACGCTATTCACTATAACAGAATTTTAATTGTTCAACATTGATTAACCGATGGTGTGGTTTTCCATTAGTTCTTTTATCATCTCCTCGATACCGCTATCGGTATTTTCAATATGGCGTGCGTCTTTTGCTTCGAGCACAACGTTTTCGATCGATTTTACTTTGGTTGGCGATCCGGATAGTCCGAGCCATTGCACATCGGCATCTACGTCTTTTACACTTAGTTCCTGAATTTGCAGGTAGGGTTTGTTTTCAAAAAGTGTCAGGTAGTCTTCATTGGCGCTTTGCAGTTCGGTAACTGTTTTTGCATGCTTAAACTTCATGGTTTGTTTTGCATGACGTGGTCTGCACTCCGGTGCCGATGCGTTTACTGTAATAACGCAAGGGATTTTTCCTTCTACGATTTCAATTCCGCGCTCCAGTCTTCTGCGTATTTTGAGTTTGGATTTCGTTACAGAAAGGATTTCTTCTGTGTAGGTGATTTGTGGCAAGTGAAGTTTTTCTGCCACCTGTGGCCCTACTTGCGCAGTATCTCCGTCAATTGCTTGTCGTCCGGCAACAATAACATCTACCTGGCCAATTTTTTCGATGGCTTTTGAAATGGCGTAAGATGTTGC
>JAWOEM010000074.1:0-5079 GCA_046482785.1 Salinivirgaceae bacterium | reverse complement strand
GAATACGTTCACGGGTTTCCACGCGGTAGTTTTCCATTAGCGTATCATAATCTTCGGCTTCACTGCTGTTTACTTTCAAAAATTTTAGAAGAAGAGCTTCTTCGCGATAAGGATCCGGCAATTGATAAAAACCGGTCGCGGATTATTGAAATAGAACAATACCACGCCGATGGACGATTATCACCCTTTGCCGCCCATACTCGTTTTTTACGCGATGAAAATGGAAAGCCAATTGGCTTGCAAGGTGTAACCCGAGATATTTCAGAATTGAAGGCTGCTGAAAAGCGCATCCGCGAAAGCGAAGAACGGTTTAAAAAGCTTTCCGGACTTACCTTCGAAGGAATATTGATTGTAGAAGAAAATATTATTGTTGATGCAAATGAAGCCTTTACGCGTTTATCAGGCTACTCGCGTCAAGAAATTGTAGGTCGGGATATTATTCCAATGATGGCCAATGAAGAGGATAGGGTGTTCCTTTATGAAAAATTGGCGGCACGTAGCAATGAGCTTTTCGAGGTTATAGGAACTAGAAAAGACGGTGTTCATATTCCCGTAGAAATAGAAATTCAAACGCTAACATATAACGGGAAAGAAATGCGTGTAGCTGCTTTGCGCGATATTTCTTACCGCATTGAGGCCGAACATGCACTGATTGAAACAAACAAAAATAACGCTTTTTTGAGTTATCTTTCTTACCAACTGTCGGCCTTTCCCGAGAAAAACGTAATTAAAGATATTGCGTTACCATTGATTAAGGACCATACAGGCGCCGATTATGCCCATTTTTCTTGTTACGATAGCGAGCAATCTGTACTTCGATTAGAATACATTGAGGCCGATAACAGAATGCTTAACGCGATAGGGAAAATGGTGGGCAAAGATATTTTTAAAACAGAGAGTCCGGTGAGCGAAGAGGCTTACAAACGCATAACTGAAAGTGGTATAGAGGTGCTGGAATCATTAAAAGATTTATCTTTTGGGGCGATTTCGCACATTGTTGATAAAACCATAAAGAAAATTACCGGGTTGCATCACTTTTGTGCTTTTGCCCAAATAGACGATGAAAAACTTTACGGAGTTACCGTTTTGGCATTTAAAAATAAGTCGCAACTGCCATCCAAAGAATTGTTGAGTTCGTTTACCAACATATTATCGGTATCGCTACATCGAAAGCAAATTGAAGAGCAGCTGCGGTTAAGCCAGGAAAAGCAAAAAACCATTATAAACACCATTCCCGATTTGCTTTTCCATATGGATAAGAACGGACGTTTCATTGATTTCTATCAGCCGCTCCATCAAGATAAATTGTATAAGCAACCTGGCGAGTTTGTAGAGAAAACTGTTTATGATGTTTTTGATGAATCTCTTGCCAATAAAATGCAGTTGGCAATAAGCGAGACGTTTAGGCATGGGCGCTTTGAGTTTGAATATGATATGAACGAAGGTGAACATCGGTACTTTTATGCCAGATTAGCTAAGCTTAATGAAAACGAAGTATTGTCTGTTGTGAGCGACGTTACTGAGCAAAAGCTTATAGAGGAGCAGTTGCGCAACTATTCGCACGATTTGGAAAACCTGAACGCTACCAAAGACCGACTTTTCTCAATAATTGGGCACGACCTGAAAAATCCATTGAATAATATCATTGGGTTTTCTCAATTATTGGAGAACAAGCTCAAGAATGCAGACAACGAGAAAGTTATTCTATACAACCAGCTTGTTTATAAATCGGCCATTGCCGTTTCAGAATTGCTGGAGAATTTGTTGGTATGGTCAAGAGCACAACGCCATCAGTTGCAAGTTACCCCAAGACCGTTGGTTGTAACGCAAATTGTTGAAGAAGCAGTTGCTTTGCTTAAACCATCGGCCACCGATAAAGGATTGGTTATTGAAAACAATATCGATGGCGCAGTTACTGCTTTCGCCGATCGAAGTATGCTTTCGACCATTATTAGAAACTTTATTTCCAATGCCATTAAGTTTACGGCAAGAGGCGGGAAAATTTCGGTTTATGCCGATATAACAGATCAAAAAACAATTATAACAGTTGAAGATAGCGGCGTAGGAATACCACCCGATAAACTTTCCTTGCTATTCAAAGTAGGCGAAAATTACACCGTAGAGGGAACACAGGGTGAAAGTGGTACGGGACTGGGCTTGATTATTTGTCAGGAGTTC
This sequence comes from Salinivirgaceae bacterium, assembly GCA_046482785.1. Classification (GTDB taxonomy): domain Bacteria; phylum Bacteroidota; class Bacteroidia; order Bacteroidales; family Salinivirgaceae; genus Salinivirga. The sequence goes on along the minus strand of JAWOEM010000074.1, from coordinate 2,901 downwards.
GCCCAACTGAATAAGGGGCGAGTATGGGCAGAAAGCGATTACGGCAATGGCAGTAAATTTATGATTGAATTACCTCGCTATGGTTAGTGTCTGCAATTTTCACCTTCTTTTTTTTCGACTATTTATAGTTTTATCTCCTCTGGTTTTGGGCTTTTTGTATTTTTTCGCCATTTTTAAAGCCTTGCCACCCGAGTTTCTTTTTTGGTTTTTCTTGCTTTTCTCATGGAATGCAGGTCCTCTTGCAATTTCTATTTTTTTGTGTCCTGTATTTATTTCTTTTGCCTTGGGGCGTTCTTCCGGTATCAGTTCTTGCGAAATTTCGACCCATTCGGGGAATTCTGTTTCAGGTATTTTGTACCCCATCATCTCTTCAATGGCCTCTTTATAGGGGCGCTCTTTTTCGGTGAATAGAAGCACAGATTTCCCTTTTTCTTCTGCTCGACCCGTACGACCAATGCGGTGAATGTAGTTTTCAGGATATTCCGGCGTGTCAAAGTTGATGACGTGCGATATTTTGGAAAAATCCAGTCCCCGTGCCATCACATCTGTAGCAACCAAAACCCGGTGTTTGCCAGCTTCAAATTGCTCGATGGCTTTTATACGAAAGTTCTGACTTTTATTTCCATGAATGACGCCAATTTCATTTAAAAACCGTTCCTCTAAATTTTCGAAAAGCCGATTGGCAATTCGTTTCCCTGATACAAAGACCAATACTTTTTGGTATTCATTTTTTTCGGCTAGCAGTGCCGATAAAAGATTAACCTTTGTATAGAAATTGGGCACAGTATAGCACTGTTGCTCAATACTTTTTAAGGGTGTGCCACTATTTTCAATCGAAATGCGCGTGGGCATAATAAAATTGTGTTCAATTAGGCGGTTTATTTCATCAGAAAGTGTTGCAGAGAACATAATGCTTTGTCGCTTCTGTGGCAGCAAACTCAAGATATTGTTCAATTGAGCCCGGAAGCCGGTATCGAGCATTACATCAACTTCATCGATTACAAGTTTTCGAACACTTTTTAACTGTAGAATGCCTGTTAAAGCAATATCGTAAAAACGGCCGGGTGTGGCTACCAAAATATCGGTACCTTCGGCTACAGCCTGCTTTTGTTTGTTGATGTTTTTACCGCCAAAAATCCCCAGTACCCGCGTGCTCATGTACTTGGTCATACTCTCAACCATTTCTACCACCTGAAGCACAAGTTCGCGTGTTGGCACTAAAATTACTACTCGCGGAGGAACCTGATCAGAAAATTTGAGATCGTATAAAATAGGAAGCGTGTAGGCCAATGTTTTTCCAGTTCCGGTTTGAGCTATTCCCACAATATCTTTCCCGGAGCGAATGGCCGAAAAGGCTTTTTCCTGCATAGGTGTGGGTTGCGTAAAGCCCTGGTCGGTTATGGCATCGGTTAACGGTTTCGGAAGATCAAATTGAGTAAAAGAATTCATTTTTAGCGGTGTTAGGTGGTGTGTTTATGGGAAAATCTAATTTGTAAACGCGGTTTTAGAAGTCCAACTGCTTTAGGCTATAAAAAACCGGAGCGCAAAGATAGGCATTTTATTGTTTCATTTTTAAACTCTTCGATTTTGGGAATGCGAATATTTTAATGGTAAAGTTCAGGAATTTGCGTAATTTAGGGAAACATAAAATGGAAATTATGAGCTGCATGTCGTTTGAAAGCATACCCCCCGATTTTTTATATAAATGGCAAGAGATTGCAAACCTATTGGCTACAATTGTTAAAGTGCCGGCCGCATTAATTATGAAGACCGAAAATGAATACATGGAAGTTTTTGTATCAAGTAAGAATGAGCAAAATCCTTACATGGTTGGAGAAAAAGAAAAGTGGCACGGTTTGTATTGCGAATCGGTAATACGTAAACAAGAAAAGTTGTGTGTTCCAAATGCACTAAAAAATGAAGAGTGGGATCATAACCCGGATTTAAAACTTGGCATGCTGGCTTACCTTGGTTTCCCTATTAATTTTCCCAATCAAACTCCATTTGGTACAATCTGTATTTTAGATAATAAAGAAAGGCATTTTTCTGACGAAACCGAAAAACTGTTACTTCAATTTAAAAAAGCAATTGAGTTGGATTTGGCCTTGATTTTTTCGCTTGATTTAGACAAAACTGCTTCTCAGTCCGATGTTATTCAACAATTAATGCAAAGCAATAGTGAGTATGAGGCCGTAAATGAAGAGTATCAGTCAATTAATGAGGAGTATGTAACCATAAATGAGGAGCTGAAACAAGCAAACGAAGATTTGCGTGCTGCGAAAGCTTTGATTGAAGAAAGTGAACTGAAGTTTCGGCAGATGTATGAAAATACATCCATTGGAATTGCGGTAATTTCGCTTGAATATGAGATTGTTGCCGCTAATGATGCTTATTGTAAAATGCTTGGTTATTCTGAAAAAGAGCTTATTGGTAAATCGCTGGAAGAAATAACTCACTCTGAAATGGTAACCGAAAACCTACAGTTGCAGCAGCAATTAAAAAATGGCGAAATACCCTCTTTTCAGTTGGAGAAGTGCTTTATTCACAAAAGTGGGGGAACGGTAATTGGATTGCTTAACGCAACAATTATCAAAGATGGTAATGATAAACCATTATACTTTTTGGGAAATGTGCAAGATATAACCACGCGCAGGCAAGCAGAGGTGGCTTTGCAGCAAAATGAGGCAAAGTTAAGTCGTATTTACACAGTGGCTCCGGTAGGTATTGGTGTGGTAGTAAACAGGGTGCTGAAAGATGTTAATCCGCGAGTTTGTAAAATGACCGGGTACACCTGTGAAGAGCTTGTTGGGCAAAGTGCACGCGTGTTGTATCCCAATCAGGAAGAGTATGAATTTGTGGGTAGAGAGAAGTATGCACAAATACGGAAGAAAGACACGGATG
>JAWOEM010000400.1:0-2804 GCA_046482785.1 Salinivirgaceae bacterium | reverse complement strand
TTTCCAACGGACGAAAGCCCAGTGCCGTTTGGAAATTGGTTGGGATGGCAATTTTTTGAATGGGATAACTCGGGAAGTTCATCACAAGCCAGTCGACGTCCATTGCAACAGTTAAATCTCCGCCAGCAGCTTTAAAATTTATGGGCTCGTGCTTCGATTTCAACCCAAGCTCATAAATGATGTGTGCACTTGCCAATGTGGCGTGCCCACAAAGCGGCATTTCGGTTGTAGGAGTAAAATAGCGTATTTTAAAATCATCGTTATTCGGAATAATGAATGCCGTTTCAGAAAGATTCATTTCCATGGCCATTTGCTGCATCCAGTGTGCCGGAGTACCCTCATCGACAAGCATTACTCCTGCCGGATTTCCTTTAAAAGGCTCATCGGTAAAGGCATCGACCTGAAATATTTTCTTCGTTCCTGTCATTTTCATTCCACCTAAGCAACATTTTTTAGCGCACTAATCAAAAATGCAACAAAAATGCTAATACCGCCCAAATGTAAACAAAATTCGAAACAATTAATCGTTTAAAATCAAAATATGCAGGAATATGCCGGTAAAGGCTGACCATGCAAAATAGATGAATCTAGTATTAAGGATGTTTATAGTTAATTTCTATGAGTTGGTGGTTATGCTAAAAGACGAAACTTCTAACTTAGGCGCAATTTGAGCGAGTATTCCCTGCTGTCATGAGCTAAAGGTTCTCGCTAACTGCCTGCCCCGTAAACGAAGTGTCGTGTATAAAGAAATTGTATGGTTTTCACCTCACCTATTCGGTGAAAACCGCCCCACTTAGGTTAAGGTTATTATGCAATATTTTGAAATAAGGAGTAGTCGTAACAATGAGGTTTCAAAGCCCAATTGTTACCATTTTTGCGAAAGTGTTTATATTGACAAGTTGTGCTGTGAGTAAATAACCTGCAATGAAAAAGAAAAACACCTCGAAAATTATGCACCGTGTAATCGATGTGTTAAATCGACAAATATTATTGGTGTAATCAGGGCGATGGGTTCCCTCCTTTCTGATGTATTTACATCTCCCACAATGAACATTGATAAATATTTTGTGTTTTTCTTTCAAGATCATCCGGAATAGAAAAAATACACCCCTATGCGAGTTGATGAAAAGTGCTGATTATAAGTATGTATATTATTTAGCAGAAAGAAATCCGAAAATTAGAAATAGCCATCCTACATCCAACAAAAATTTGTTACATTTAGCCATTAAAAGTCAACTTAATGTTTGCAAGTTTTAAACATAGCGTAGAGAAGGAGATAAAAATTAGTCCAGAGCTTTGGGCTCAAGTGGAGTCTTTTGGTACACTCCGAAAGCTAAAAAAAAATGAGTATCTTCTTAAGGCTGGAGAAATTTGCCAACACGGATATTTTATAAACAAAGGCAGTCTGGTACAAACTTTTCTAAATCAAAATGGCAAAGAGGTTGTGCTAGGTTTCTACATCGACGATGTATACGCTTTTTTGTCGTCGGTAACCAGTTATTTCTCCGAAAAGGAGTCGAACTGTCAGATAAAAGCGCTTGAAGATTGCGAACTGATAGCCTTTTCAAAACCTCAGCTGGAGTGTTTAGCAACCCAATATCAGGAATTTGCTATATTCTACCACAAAATAACAGCTCGTGCGTTTAAAGGTTTGTACATATTTAGCGCCATGCGCCTATCTTTAAATGCCGAAGAGTTTTTGATTTTTCTTTACAACCAACATCCTGTTTACATGCAGCGCATCCCAGACAAATACATTGCTCAGTTCATGGGGATTAGCAAAGAGTGGCTTAGCAAGTTGAAAAAACGTATTGCCAAAAAGATCTTCTCAAACACCTAATCAAAAAATATTTTCGTCCTCACGGGTAAAGTTGAATTAGTTCAACTTTTATATTTTAGGAATCCTTCACTTTTGTGGTATTGTTTCACTAAAAGAAAAACCTTATGTTTTTATTTGAATCGTTACCATGGACAACCCTGCTTATGGGGTTTGCTGTATTGGCAGGACTAATCCTGATAAATGAATTTGCACGTGCAAACAAGTGGATAGCTCTGGGGCTGTTTTTGGTACTCCCCTTGTTTCTATCCATTTTTGTATGGCCCGAAACGGCAGCGCCGGGCACAAGCGTAGGTACATGGTTTCACTGGGCAAAAGTTTACTCAGTACTCATCATCACACTGGGTATTTTGGGCTTACGTTTCGTAAAAGGCTGGGCCCAAAACAAATACGTGTTGATATTTCCTGCCGCTATGCTGGCAATTAACATTATGGAGGCAGTAGTGCGTGATTTTGAGTGTTACTCCCTCAATGGTTTTATAGATGGAGTGATGATATCGGGCGGCTCCTGGAATATCATGAATGGCATTGCCGGCATCTTAAACATTCTGGCCATTTCGGGCTGGGTAGGCATCTACGTTAGCAACGACAAAAAGCGCGACATGATTTGGCCCGACCAGCTCTGGTTCTGGATCATTGCCTATGATTTGTGGAATTTTGCTTATGTGTACAATTGCCTCGGCGATCATGCTTTTTACGCTGGTGCTATGCTGCTGCTGTCGTGTACCATTCCTGCTTTCTTCATCAAGAAGGGAGCTTGGTTACAGCACCGTGCACAAACCCTGGCTGTATGGGTAATGTTTGCCATGACTTTCCCTGCTTTTATCGACACGTCGAAGTATGCCGTTAAAGCATCGTTAGGCATGAATCATCATAAAGTTTCCTTAAAACGCGTTTGGGATGACTTAAATCTCGAAGACAAGAAAGATGTCCTGGCCGAAGCGGCCTTTCTGACAGGAGACAAAGA
>JAWOEM010000344.1:0-4830 GCA_046482785.1 Salinivirgaceae bacterium | reverse complement strand
CGTGATTATCGGGGATGGGTATCACAGCATGGCGGATTCGGGATGGCTGAACGGTGTGTATTTCTACTTTGTTCATTGTTTTTTCCATGACTTAAAAATTTTAATGGTTTAACAAAAAATTACTGATACAAAGTAAAGGCACTATTCATATACGATTCGGTTTTTAAATGGGTATAGTCGGTTAATATTCGCTTGTTGTCGTTTGTAATTGTTTATTAATAATTTTATATTTGATAATCAGACCCTAAAAACATCAAATTTATGACAGAAAATGCTACCCGAAAATGCCCTGAATGCGGCGAAAAAATTATAGGCCGTGCCGATAAAAAATTTTGTTCCGACCAGTGTAGAAATACTTTCAATAACCGGTTAAACAGCGATGCAAGCAATACAGTCCGGAATGTTAACAATATTTTACGAAAAAACCGGCGCATTTTAATTGATTTAAATAAACAATCGGGTAAAACCATTGTAAATAAAGAGACTCTACTTACCAGCGGTTTTAATTTTACCTACTTCACGCATACCTACACCACCAAAAAAGGCGATGTTTACCATTTTTGCTATGAGCAGGGCTACCTATATTTACCCGATAAAGAACTCTATTTGCTGGTGGAGAATAAAGAAAATATAGGCTAAAGCCTGGTGCAGGCATAAAATCAAACCTTTACTTTTTGGGGTTTAAACATTTTGTGCTATTTTTAAATAAATAAACCGACTATGTCTGCTTATTGACCAATGTAGGGTTATAGGAAGGACAAAATGAAGGTAGGTAGAGAGTTACAAACCAGGTGCTTCAAAGTGTTTTTGCAGAAACTTCATCTCATTTCTTAAACCTTTTTTAATCATTCAAACAATTTTTTAGTACCGGAAAGGTTCAAACCAAATTGACAATCAACTGCCACGTTGACAAAGTAATAAAATGTTCTTGGTAGTGGTTTATTTTTATAGAAACAGTAGGATTGGCTTAGTAATAATGAATGTTAAAACAAATTTGTTTCCACCGCGCTTTGCAGCCTGTCGGCTGCATTTGTGATTTCCTGCACGCATTTAGCACATTTGCTGCGCTACGCTCCGCAAAAGAGCTAAATTGTTGCCTTCCGTTTTTGTTTAATATTTATAATAAGCATATAAAACAACCATTTTTGCTATATTTGTTATAACAATAAGTTAGTGAAAAGCATAATTTTACCATTCAGATAAATGAAAAACAAAACACTTTTAACGGCTCTTGTAGTCATTGTTTTACTATCTGCACCAAGAATAGGAACACTTATAGCAGACAAACTCAATCCACTTTTTACTGCAATTGACCCTGATAAAAAATTTATGTGGGGAATTGTTCATCATATCATTCAAGCACTAATCCCAATTATCGTAATTCTTATTTGGAAGAAAAACCTTTTTAAAGAATGGGGATTTAAGTGGGGTTATAAACCTTGGGGATGGAAATGGGTTGGGTGGTTTACATTAGCTTGGACATTAGTTTATGTTGGTATTACTACTTTTAATTTACTAACCAACAATACCCCCGAAGCATACTATGACGTAACTAATAGCAGAAACTTTTTAGGGGAACTTTTTTTTAGATGTTTTATAGTTGGACCTTCAGAAGAAATTTTATTTAGGTCATTTCCGATTGTCTTACTTCTCACGGCTGGATTTACAAAAAAAACTGACATTTTTGGTTTTGAAATAACATATGCCGGAATAATTGCAGCAGTACTTTTTGCACTGGCTCATATCGGTTTCAATTTTTATCCATTTGAAATTTATCATTTTAGTGTTGTGCAAGTAGTAACATCGTTAGGTTTTGGATTACTTTATGCAATCGTATTTCATCAAACTAAAAGTATTTATTATCCTATGATCATTCATTCAATCTCAGACGTTATTCCACTTTTAGCATTGTATATTTTACATCTGCTTAATTAATTATGAGTATCGTATTTTTAATAGTTGTTATTTTTTACAGACTAATCCACTTGCCTGGATTTGTAAAAGGTTTAGGATTTAAAGAAGTAAAGAAATTGATGCTCCATATTTCTAAACCAATGGGATTTATTAGGCTGACAGCTACAATCCTTTTTTTAACTTATGTAAATTTATGATAACAGCAATTTTGACAATGAATGTCGTGTAAATGTCGTTTTTTTGTAGTTGGATTGTAATGCAATTTATAATGAAATTTGAATAAAAAAAGGACTAACACAAGAAGAGTTAGCTGAAAAAACAGAATTAAGTGCAAGAACTATTCAACGAATTGAAAACGGAGAAGTAGATCCGCGTGCTTATTCACTTCAAATGATTGCAAAAGCGCTGGATGTAGATTTTAGTTTGTTTGTTGAAAATGAGTCTAAGGTGGATAAAGAAAAAAAGACAGAAGATACTATAATATTGGGCTTAGTCCATTTAAGTGGTTTATTTCTTATTCTTATCCCTACTATTTTGATTTGGAGTTATAAAAAGAATGAAGTAGAGAACATTACAGAACACTTTAAGGTAGTTATAAGTTTTCAAATTTTAATGTGGTTAGTATTTTTAGTTGGGTTTATTCAGTATTATACGCTTAATATGCCTTATATGTTTTATGCAGGGGCAATTTTTACTGTGTTCTTTTCGATTATGAATGCAATAAATGTTATTAATAATAAACCCTATAGTTACTTCTTTTTAAATAAAATCAAAAAAAAGATAGAACTGAAAGAAATTCTGTTATCTAGCCTAATTTTGCCGTTACTGGCAATATGTAACTCAGAAAAAATGTTTTTAGTTTTTTCATGGTTAACAAACCTACCTATGTGACAAAGCTTAACTATTATGTCCAATTTGTAACATGCCATCAGCAGATAATGCGGGGGTTTTGGTGTTTTTTTTATGAAGCCTGTTTATTGTTTTCATAAAAAACATTATGTACGTTTGTAATAATAATTAGTTGTTTGCCATTTAAATTGCAAGTAAATTGATCCATCGGTTTAAATATATTCTTTCCTTTTTAATGCTCCTGAGTCTAATAGGACTTGGAGAGAATATTTCTATTTCCTGCCTCAAGGTAAAATATTATAAAGAAACAGAATTGGTTAAAACAACCAATCCTAAAGAACAGGAATCGAAATGTTTCTTTAATAATCAATCCATAAATGTCCCTGCTACAAATTTGAATATAAAATTGTGGTCAAATGATTATATTTTATATTACAATCAAAAAGTAAATGTTCAATTAATCTCTCAAACAAACATGTTTTGTGAGATTAGCCCAATTTATTTGATCATTGATCAATCGTATATTCCACGAAAATCCATTGAGAATCATCATATTTCTTAGAAAACGACAGATTGTTTGCAAAAGACTGTCTTTCATGTAAAATTTTGCATGATGTAGGAAATATTATGTGTAATTATTTACTCAAAATAAAATGGATAAATCAAAAAATAAAAACTTCCTGTTTTTTAATGGAATTAAATGCTTGTCAAAATGGGCCAGACGGTGGGCATTCATAATTCTTGCTGCATTTATGATAGGTTTTTCAAATGCTTTTTATGACGAATTCAGGTGGATAAACGATACACGGAACTTTGATCAGCCGGAACAAGTAATTGATGATGAAGATACAAACGAATAAAAACGGCACACAATTTGCCATCAAAAGGAATACGGGGGTTTACTCACTACGTTCGTGAGACTGTTCCGCTCAGTTGGTGGTTTGCTGACAACCTGCCTGCCAGCCACGGCTGGTAAACCAGCAGGCAGGAGTATTATTTAAAAAAACATTATGATAGGCTTAAACCGCCCCGGCCACTTCGAAGGGGCCGGGGCGGTCGACGGCATCGGTGTAGGCTCCACGCATGACGCCGAACATCTCACTCTCGAAGAGGGATTCAGGCACTGCGCCGCAGTTCACCGCAACGTACGCTCCGCGCCCGCGGGAGGAGAGGGCGTGCACCACGCGCGCAAAAAGGTCCTTGCCGGTTCCGCTCTCGCCGAGAATCATTACGGGTGCCGAAGACTCGGCAAAGAGGCGTGCCCTCCTGCGTTGATCACCGGCGGCCCGACTCTCGCCGATGATACGGGCAAGGACCGGATTCTCCGCAGCATCCGCGGCGGCAGGGGGCCGCGGACGCCGCTCGAGGGCCGCGATCATCGCGCCGGTGAGCTCGTCGAGTACGAAGGGCTTTGTCAGGTAGTCGGCGGCGCCGCTTCGCACCGCCTGAACTACGAGGCGTGTATGGCGAAGAGACGTGAGGACGAGGACGGGCGGCGCTTCGGGCATACCGACCAGCGAGCGCAGCAGCGCCAGGCCGTCGAACTCGCCGAGGTCGATGTCGAGGATCACCAGGTCGGGGCGCTCGAGACGGGCACGATCGACGGACAACGCCGGTTCGGTGTGGTGTACGAGTCGGAAGCGGTCGGGCAAGAGGGAGCGCAGAGTTCGGTGTGAGCGGGTGTCGCGATCGATGATTAGCACCCGGACCATGAGCGTTAAGATACGGAATGACCGGGAAACCGCAAGTAGCCTGCGGTAGTATTTTAGGGGCTCTTGTCCGGGATACCGGCGTGCCTGCATAGTGGAGAGGTCATGCACAGGACGAAGGGGCTGCTGAGACTGTTCGAGTCCGGCTTCGTATCACGCCTGTTTCTCGCGCTGCTCTTCCTCTCGATGCTCGGGATCGCCGACGGCTTCATCCTGCTGACTCTCGGTGAGCATTACGGCAAACACCTCGTGCTTGCGGCAACCGCATCTACGGGTCTCTTCGCGCTGTTTTTCCTGCTGAACTCCGCCGGCGCAACCCTGCACCGGGTACGAAGGGACGTAGCCTCCGATATCTTCC
>JAWOEM010000328.1:0-5738 GCA_046482785.1 Salinivirgaceae bacterium | reverse complement strand
TAAATACACTATTTTTGGGCTATGATAAGACTTTGGTTAGCCATCTTGTTTTTGTGTTTTGGTTGGAACCTGAATGCTCAGGATACTCTGCCTGTAGCTATGAAGTTCCGGTCTTTACCGATGGTTAAGCCGTTGCAGATTCCCGCAGGGCAGCCCGATTCCATCCCGTTTAAAGGACCTGTTTTACTGAGAACCGACAAGGCTAAACCCATGTCTACTCCTGCACAGGCAACTTCGTTTGCCCAAGCCCATATTCAAACCCCAAAGGTTTATCCATTGCAAAATGCCGATACCATTTTCTTACCCGATAGTCTGGTTTTAACCCGATCTGTTTTTAATCTAAATCAACACAAACGGCTGATTGATAAAGAAGCTCATCGTAAAATGGTAGATAATGTTCGGAAAGTAGATGCTCTCCAGCCCCGCTATAAAGACAATGCCGTGGTCGATATCAAATATTACGACGTGGAGCAAGGGTTGAGCAATAGTTATATTTACGATATTCATCAAGATGAGGATGGGTTTATTTGGATAGCTACCAATGGAGGTGGTGTTTGTCGGTTCGATGGTGCACATTTCGAAGTGTATAATGAAAATGCTGGTTTAGCCGACGATATTGTGCTTGCTATTGATACCGATGAGGCTGATAATTTATGGTTAGGTACACATCAGGGGTTGTCTTTTTTTAATCGATTTGGGTTTCTGAACTTCACCATCGATGATGGTTTGAGTAGTAATTATATTAGTGATGTACTTGTGGCTAGCAATGGCATTGTGTGGGTTGCAACAAATGATGGGGGGCTGAATTTATTTGATGGTGAACAGTTTATTGTTTGGGATGAAGAATTAGGAATGGGCAACATTGTAACCTCATTGTATGAAGATAATTCCGGAAGAGTTTGGATAGGCACACATCGAAATGGTTTGTACGTATATGACCAAGACGTGTTGTACCACAGAACAAAGAGTCAAGGCTTGTTGAGCAATCGAATTCTTGATATTGATGGCAATAAGCAAGGAAATATTGCCATTGCCTACGATAAAGGAATCGATATTCAAACTGATTCCACGCTTATTCGCTATGCAGAGAACGAAATAGATGTAGCTTCAGGTGTGAAAGAAGTTTATCTCAGCGATGATAATGACCTTATGATTGGGAGTGATTTTGGGTTGGTTCGTATAGGAGAGGATGGTATCATGACATTAAACTCAGATCATGGGCTAAGCTCCAATCAGGTTTTAGCCATTTTAAAAGACGATAGCGGTGTTTTTTGGCTTGGAACATGGGGTGGTGGCCTTAACAAATATAATGGATATTCGTTTTTGCATTTGGGCGAAGAGCAGGGGCTTCCCGCTAATATTATACCGGCAATGGCAAAATGCGCAGGCGGCCGAATTTGGTTTGGAACATACCAAAATGGGTTCTTTTATCATGAAAATACAGAGGTTGTTCATTATGGCGAGCCTCAGGGTTTTGCGGAGAGTATTGTGTGGAGTATGTTGTTCGATCGGTATAACGACCTTTGGTTTGCCACCGGTGGCGCTGGACTTTGGAAATTCGATGGCGAAAATTTCTTTGTCTATCATTCAGATAATGGATTACCAGATGATGATTTTTGGTCGCTTCTGGCAAAGAAAAATGGTATGTTGTGGGTGGGAACAGCGCACAACGGGATTTTAAAGTTCGATGGTGAACGATTCTATCACTTACCTATTACAGAATCGATTGTTCTTTCGCTGTACGAAGATTCAAAAGGAAATGTTTGGGCTACAACATGGGGCGATGGAGTTTATAAAATAAGCTATAATCATATTATCCATTACCATAATACAGCCCATTTTTGGGCACATAGAGTAACAAATGTGTTTGAAGATTCCGATGGTTATATTTGGTTCTCAACAAATGGCGAGGGAATTTTTGTGTATAATGGTAGCACATTTGAAGTGCTCGATCGAAAAATGGCATTGCCCACAAATATTATTTATTGGATACGTTCACACTCTTCGGGCAGCATTTTTATTGGAAGTGAAAATGGTTTAACACAACTTGAACCACTTGCTATAAAGCAGCCGAAATATCCTGAAAATGGTTTTCTGAACGTGGTTCGTGATTCTGTAAATGCAGAAACAACCATCCATATCGATGGCAGGAGCTATAAGGTGGTTAATTATGGAATTGATGATGGATTTACGGGATCCGACTGCGTGGGAACGCAGTTCTCTGCTCTGGAAGACAATCAGGGGGCAATGTGGATTGCTACCGGAAAACACCTCACTGCCTTTAATCCCAGTAACCAAATTGCTGATACCACAAGTCCTGTAGTGCATATTACAGACATTAACATTTCCTTGCAAACCATAAAATGGGAAAATATACAGGATGAACTCACAGGTAGGAGAAAATCTGAAACGGGAATATATTTTGACGGGTTAGTGGGTAGTTATCAAATTCCCGAAGGGTTGGTTTTGTCTCATTCCCAAAATCATATAACGTTCCAATATATTGGTATTGAGTGGAAGAAACCACAAAAAGTACGGTATCGTTATCGGCTGTTGGGTTATGAAACCAACTGGAATTTTCCAACGAAAAACGCTATGGCTACCTATTCCAACTTGCCTCCCGGCGATTATACATTTCAGGTTAAGGCCGAAAATGGCGACCATGTGTGGTCCAACCCGGCCAGTTATTCCTTCCGAATAAGAACACCTTGGTGGCAAACCATTTTCTTTCAGTTAGCCATCCTGCTCTTTATTATTGGTGGTGTATACGGGTTTATTCGTTGGCGCATAGGCCGGTTAAAGCAACAAAAAGATACACTTGAAACGATGGTGCGCGATCGTACACGCGAAATATTAACGCAAAAAGAGGAAATTCAATCCCAGCGCGATCATCTGAACAAAATTAATCTGCAACTTGAACGATTGTCTATTGTAGCATCGGAAACCCAAAATGGCGTTTTAATTGCCGATAAAAGAGGAAATATAGAATGGATAAACGAAGGGTATACTGATTTATTGGGGTTTACCTTGCGTGAACTGATCGATAATAAAGGGCCTAACTTATTTTTTATTTACAGAAATGAGAATACCCTCGAGTTTTTACAGCAGTGCCGCGATGGGCAAAAACCGGTAACTTTTTCGTCCATATTTGAGCGCAACGACGGTGGGCAAATATGGCTGCAAGCTACTCTCACTCCAATAATGGATGGGCAAGGTGAGGTGAAAAAATATGTAGTCATTTATGCCGACATTTCATCGCTGAAAAGAGCTCAAAATCAAATTGAGAAACATAACCGCGAAATAACCGCTAGCATACGCTATGCTAGTCGCATTCAATCTTCCATGCTTTTGTTGCAAGAAGAGATAAAAGGAGAACACATCGATTCATTTGTTATTTATGAACCGCGCGACCCCGTTGGTGGCGACTTTTATTGGTATTCTGAGCATGGTGATAATTTCTTGATAGGAGTTATTGATTGTACCGGACATGGTGTACCGGGGGCTCTCATGACGGTTATTTCGTATGCAGCACTTACTAAACTTATTAATGACGATACTTCAAAAAAACCTGCCGAGCTGCTTCAACTTCTCAATAAGGAAATACGAAAAATGCTCCGCCAACAAGGCAATCACGATGGTGCTTCCGATGATGGCCTCGATGCATCGTTTTGCTACGTAGATACTGCCAAGCGCACTATGCAGTTTTCCGGCGCCATGCAAAGTTTATTGTATACCACAGAAGAAGAAGTTGTTGAAGTTAAGGGAGATAGACAAAGTATTGGTTACATATCGTCTGCTGAAGATTACGACTATTCCGCGCACCAAATTCATTTGGTCGAAGGGCAAACTTTTTACCTCGCATCTGATGGGTATAAAGATATGGCTGTTGGCAAAGATGGCTATATTTTAGGTAAACGACGTTTGCGTGAATTCATTAATTCTGTGCGCGATAAATCTTTAAGTGAACAATATAGCGTGTTGCTGAATTTAATGAACGAATCAGTTGCTAAAAATGGCCAACTCGATGATATCACAATGATTGGTTTTCGTGTGAAGGTTTAGGAGGTATCGCATTATGTTTTTTCGGGAATGGTTACCGAAAACGGAACGTTGAACCGAACCCTCAAGTTTCCGCTTTACAGTACCATAGAACTTAACCCGGCATATCGGAGCTTTTTAGTATTGCTACTGTATTTGCAAAAAAAATGGAGGCGCTGCACTTTTGGCAACGCCTCCATTTTTTTTGTATTATCGAATATTTATTTCTTTTTCGCGGTCTTTGAGTCGTATTGGAAAAACTGAAACCGATGATGCATCTTATCGCGTTTTGTTTTTAAATAAAACATGTTATGCTCATTGGGTTCTATTTCAATAGGTTCATTGCCTACAATTTCGAGTCCGTACCCTTCCAGACCGACGCGTTTTATCGGGTTATTTGTCAGCAGTCGGAGTTTACGAATGCCCAGTTCGCGCAATATTTGTGCGCCAATTCCATAGTCGCGCTCGTCGGCATCGAAACCCAACTTCTCGTTTGCTTCAACGGTATCGTAACCTTCTTCCTGTAATTTATAGGCTTTAATTTTGTTCATAAGGCCAATGCCGCGGCCTTCCTGACTTAAATATACAACCACGCCTTTACCTGCCTTTTCTACGCTCTCCATTGCTTTATGTAGTTGTTCTCCGCAGTCACAACGTTTAGAAGCAAATATATCGCCGGTAACACAGGAGCTGTGTACGCGTACCAAAACCTCTTCATCGGGACTCCAGTGGCCCTTTATAAGTGCTACATGTTCAATTCCATTGGTTTTTTGCAAGAATGGAATCAATCTGAAATGACCAAATTCCGTAGGCATATCGACCTCAACGCCTTTTATAACCGAGCTTTCTTTCTGTAGTTTAAATGCAATCAGGTCTTTTATTGTAATAATTTTTAAATCGAAGCGTTTGGCTATTTCCATCAATTGGGGCATCCGAGCCATTGTGCCATCTTCATTCATAATCTCCACCAGAGCTCCACCGGGCTTTAAGCCTGCCAAACGGGTAAGGTCAACAACCGCTTCTGTGTGACCGGCGCGTCGTATTACTCCTTTTTCTTTTGCTTTTAACGGGAAAATGTGTCCGGGGCGTCCCAAATCTTCCGGCGTGGTCTTGTCATCTACCAGTGCTTTAATGGTTTTTGCACGGTCGAGTGCCGAAATTCCGGTAGTGCAACCATGTCCGAGTAAATCTACCGAAACGGTAAATGGAGTTTCGTGGGTGGCAGTATTTTTTCCCACCATCAGCTCCAGGTCGAGTTCCTCGCAACGTTGCTCGGGTAGTGGTGCGCATATTAAGCCCCGACCATGGGTGGCCATAAAGTTGACTTTCTCGGCTGTAATAGTTTCTGCTGCAACAACAAAGTCGCCCTCGTTTTCGCGATCTTCATCGTCAACAACTATAATTATTTTCCCCTGTCGAATATCGTCTATAGCTTCGGCAATTGTATTTAATTGAAAATTCTCGTTTGGTGTGCTCATAAGTGTATAATTTGCTGCAAAAGTAATAATTTTTAATTGGCTCTTCGTGCTCTTTCCCAATTCACTGACTGAGATTTTTTTATGTATCGTACCAATCCTTTTAACTGGGCTAGGTTTGTGCTGATAAAGTAATATGGTAGGTAAATCCAGGTGCTTTTAATATTCTGTTTTTCCAGTTGCCATCCGGCAAATGCCAATATGTAAAGCGCGAGGTGTATAATT
>JAWOEM010000284.1:0-4818 GCA_046482785.1 Salinivirgaceae bacterium | reverse complement strand
CTAAAGTAAGTGATCGAATGCACATAGCTATTATCAACAGCAAGAGTATGGGCATGAGGATTTTGGTGTAACGTTCGATACCTTTCTGAACGCCCATAAATACGATTGTTGCAGTTAGTATCATAAAAACAAACTGCCATAAAAGCGGAAAAAATGTTTGCGATTTAAAGTTCTCGAAAAGAATATCGGTTTCTTTTCCCTGAAAACTATTGCTCACTGCTTTAACGATGTATTCCAGCGTCCATCCTGCTATGGTTGAGTAGAAAGCCAGAATAACGAATGCGGCGACTATTCCCATTACCCCGATGATTGACCAGCCGGAGCGCGGAGCAAGTTTACGGAAAGCTCCAAGTGTATTGCGCTGCGCTTTCCGACCAATGGTAAATTCTGAAAGCATAACTGGTACGCCAATAGCGAGTATGAAAAGCAGGTAAATTAACAAAAAGGCTCCTCCTCCATTTTCGCCTGCTACATAGGGGAAACGCCAAATATTCCCTAGTCCGACAGCAGACCCGGCTGCTGCTGCTATTACTCCAAATTTACTGGTAAAGCCTGCTCTTTCTTTAATATCCATAATATGTTTTTATATGCAGTTATTCAATATGAACCCCAAACCTGCAAGAAAAAATAATGAAAACTCATGAATTCTTACATATTCGCCTAAAAAAATCATCCTGTTTGATTCCCTAAGTCAGTGTTAACCTATATTCTACGCGCATTTTTGAACAAAAAATGAATTCTGGTGGAATTTAGGTTTCACAAAAATAAAATTTAACTCTTTCTAAACATAATTAAGTGTAGCTTTTTAATTCGGGAGGGTGCATTTAAGGGATTGTTCCGAAATGGCGTACTTTCTGCGTATCGTTACAAAACCTAAAAGGGATAACCGATACCAAAATGTACTTGATAATCGTTTTTACCCCAGCTGCGATCGTCAAGCACCCATTTATTTCGTCCTTCGATAGATGGATCAAACATTTTTAATCCGGCATCGAGCCTGAAAACAAAAAACGATAAGTCGAAACGTATGCCCATACCTGAGCCGACTGCCAGTTGACGGTAGAACTTATCGAAGTGGAACTGTGCACCTTTCCGGTTATCCTGATCGGTAATAGCCCAGATATTACCTGCATCGAGGAAAAATGCACCTTCGAGCATCCAGAAAAGTTTAAATCGATATTCAAGATTCATTTCAATTTTCAGTCCTGCTGTTTGGTTTGGGTAGGCAGAAGAATCTCGAAATGTACCCGGCCCCAGATCGCGTGCACGCCAGGCTCGAATACCACTAGCTCCTCCGCCAAAGTACTGTTTGATAAACGGCAGGCTATTGGCATTGCCGTAGGATGCTCCAACGCCTGCAAAAATACGGGACACCAACCTGTTTTTAGAATTGAAAACTGAGTAATAACGAAAATCGATATCGGTCTTTAGGTATTGGGAATAACGTGTATTAAAAATCTGGTAGCTTCCGTTTACTGTGTCGCGATCGGCAATACTATGTAGGGCGTTTAATATGTTTCCCGATAATTCAATGTTGGTTTTCAGGTAAAAGTAGTCGCGTTCTGATTGAATGTTTTGATTGGAATAGGTCATTTGATAGCTCGAAGCTGTAATAAAGTAATTATCGTAAGAGTTACGCAGGTAGCTATTATTTTCGATTTCAAGCAAGAACGTGGAATCGGCTTCGGGCAAGCGAACGGAGTTTAATTCGAGGGGCGTAACTACATGTCGCATATTCCGTGAGCTATTCCAGAAATAGCCGAAACTACCCCGCAATAGTGTGCGGGTATAATCGGGCCGTTGTTGGTAATTATACTGAAGGGCAGTAGCAGTTTGCGGGCGAAATTTTCGGTAAAACCCGCGTTTCTGAAATGGCATAAGGAATTTTGGAAATTCAAAACGGATATCGGCTCCGTACTCGTATGTATTGAATTCAAATTCTTTGGTCTGTTCCTCTCCAACAACATCGCCGGTAGCTTCCAGCGCTCCTTTAAACTTAATTTCCATAAGTTCTGCTCCTCTAAAAATATTGCGATGTTGATAGGATATATTGGCACCGGTTTCCCAGTTAGGGCCTGTGTTGCTACCTTCTAACTCTAAAGTGTACGACTGTAGCGTATAGGGAGTTAATTGATAGTGGGCTTTGAGCCAAATTACACTATCATTTGTTTGTTCGGTAGGTTCAAATTGTATATGTACAAGTTTAAAAAACGATAATAAATTGAGATACCTACGCGTAGATTCTACTTCTCGAATATCATAAATACTTCCTTCTTTAATGGTATTGGCCTGAATAATAACTTCGGGTTTTACCTTAAGGTTTTCTGTATAAACAACGTCATACTCCTCTTGTTGAATGGTATCGAACGTATTAAAATATGCCCTCTGATCGGTAATTGCCCGTTTGGCATCGAATTCAGGGTAAAGATAAATATCTTGTATTCGGCATTTTCGATGGTTTTCGCGAATAACCTGACCCTCATCGTTTTTTCGTTCAAACTGTTCTATATTACATGTAACATTCACAGTATTGGCCATCAGCGTGCTGTCGGCATCAAAGGTTACAAAGTCTTTACGAAAGAAATAATATCCCGACTCTTTCATTTGCCGAGTAATACGGTTTCGCTCTTTACGAAAGAGTTCTACATCGAATATTTCACCAGGCTTCACAAAACCAGCGGCAGTGTCGGAGAAAATGAGTTTTTTTAAAGTAGGATCCTCAAACTTATAATCCACTTTTTTGATAATATACGGCTCATTTGTTTTAATAATATAATAGAGGTCTACTTTTCGTCCATCTCTGACTACCGAATCGCGTACCTGAGCGTGGTAATAACCCCGGTTTTGCAAATATTTTTCAAATTGCCGGGTTGTTTTTCCAGCAAGAAACCGATCGTAAACCACTGGTTCTTCTCCAACTACATTAGCAATATAATTAAAAACTCCTTTATCTTTTCTGGTAATTTTAAATGTGTTGTAAACCCACAAATGGAAGCGCATAAAATACAGAATGCGCCGATTGGGCTTCTGTTGAATATAAACATCCAATTTATCGACATCTACCTTTTTATTATCGATTTTAATATTAACGGAATTGAGCAAGTAATCATTTTCCGGAACATGTCGTGTAACGCGGCACGAGCTAACCAAGCCGGCTAGCAGCATCAACAATAAAACTACACGTATTAAAAACTTATTATTCATTCGAGTTTATTCTATCCATTTGGCATTACAACATTTGCAGCTCTTAGAGATTGTGCCGAAATAACTTGACGTTTTAAGCTTGTTCATTTGCCCTTTAACGTCTTTGAAAATTCATTACATAGCCCGCTACTCGAACTATTTTCAAGTTACTAAAGAACAAAAAATCTTCGTTAAAACAGTCTGCCTATTTCATTACAATCCCTCAAAAAAATGGGCACTATTCATATTTTTGTATTGGCTCCCAAAATTCGCATGCATTAAAAAAAATAAATACTTGCGGAATTTCGATGCAAAATAACTTAAATATCAGCAATTATGTAAATTTGCCACTGAATTTTATATCTATACCTGCTAATATGATAGAAAGCAATACGATAAAGTACGTAAAGTCGCTCCATCAGAAAAAAAACAGACTTGCACACGGGGAGTTTATTGTTGAAGGTGTAAAAATGGTGCAGGAGCTTTTACAGTCTGACTTCCACATAAAAGAGCTTTTCGCCACAGATGAATCTGTTATAGAGGGTGCTACCGTTGGCTTAACTAAGGTAAGTGAGAAAGAGTTGGGACGCATGAGCGCCATGAAGAACCCGAATAAAATTTTGGCGGTAGTTAAGACGCCCAGTCGGGAGTTAGTTCCCAGTGGCTTGCAGCAAAAATTAAGTTTGGTATTGGAAAATATTCAGGATCCGGGAAATATGGGAACCATCATTCGGTTGGCTAACTGGTATGGGATTGAGCATATTATTTGTAGCTCCGACACGGTTGAGTGCTATAATCCAAAAGTTGTGCAAGCCACAATGGGAGCTCTTTTCAGGGTAAATATTCATTATACGGACATTTACAAACTCCTTGACACAGCGCATACATGGCCGGATTTCGGCGTTTATGCTACGCATTTAGAAGGAGAGAATATTTACGATGTCAGACTAAACACCAATGGTTTTATTTTGATGGGAAATGAATCGAACGGCCTGTCCGATAAACTGGATGATTCGGCGATACAAAAGATACTAATTCCCGCATTTCCTTTTGGATCGCAAAAAATGGAATCGCTAAACGTGGCAGTAGCAGCGGCCTTAACTGTGGCCGAATTCAGAAGGCGGCAATTATAAAATTGTGGTTCAAATATGAAAGGTCGCCTATTGTTGCTCTGCAATTACACGTGCCACACGCACGCCATCCATTGCACTTGATACAATTCCTCCGGCATATCCGGCTCCCTCGCCGGTGGGATACAATTTGTCGAACGGGAAAGAACAAAGCGTTTCTTTGTCGCGGTAAATTCGTACCGGACTTGAGGTGCGACTCTCCAGCCCAATTACTAAGGCATCATTTGTAAAGAATCCATGCATTTTCTTTCCAAAACTTTTAAATGCTACTTGTAATCGAGACGAAATATTTCCGGGCATCCAAAAGTGCATGGGCGATGATATTATTCCTGGAAAATAAGAGTTTTCGGGCATATCGGCCGATACACGTTTATTAACAAAATCGACCATTCCCTGGGCAGGGGCAACCTGTCCTTTTCCTCCGTTGAGAAAGGCCATTTTTTCCAGTTCTGCCTGGTACTTTAATCCGGCCAACGGATCTTCATCCATGCCCGGAATATCTTCT
>JAWOEM010000240.1:0-6891 GCA_046482785.1 Salinivirgaceae bacterium | reverse complement strand
CTTACAGGTGGATTAGGTCCCACGAGTGACGACAGAACAGTAGAAACGCTCAATCGTTTTTTTGGTGGAGACCTGGTAATTAATGAAGAGGTTTTGGCAGATATAAAATCATTTGTCGAAAAACGAAGAGGTTTTGTAAAACTTACACCAAACAACCGTGCGCAGGCACTTGTCTCAACCAAAGCCAAGGTTCTTCGCAATCCAATTGGAACAGCGCCATCACAGGTTTTTGAACAAAATAACTCTATGGTAATTTCAATGCCCGGAGTTCCGTTCGAAATGAAAGAAATAGTTGACGATTTGGTATTGCCTTTGCTTAATGAAAAGTTCAATTTACAAGCATCTACCTACGAAACATTACACGTAATTGGATATGCCGAAAGCGAATTGTCAACCATGCTAGGCACTTGGGAAGCAAAAATGGCTCCCACAATCAAACTTGCTTATCTACCGTCGCCCGGAATTATTCGTTTGCGCATTTCAGAAGACAATCAAAATACAGAAATCCTTCAACTACATGTGGCTGAATTAAAGCAAATGTTGGGTAAAAATATTGTGGGCAGTGGTAAAGAGAGGGTTGAACACGCACTTTCCAAAATGCTTATCAGTAATAAATTAACCATATCTACAGCTGAAAGTTGTACCGGCGGTAGTATTGGCAGTCGTATTACCGCCATTGCAGGAGCTTCTGAACTATTTAAAGGAGGCATAACTGCTTATAGCAATGAAGCTAAGATTGCACTACTCAAAGTAGAACCGGCAGATATTGCACAATATGGTGCTGTAAGCAAGCAAGTTGCTTGTGCTATGGCTAAAGGTGCGGCACAGGCATTTAATACGGATATTGCCGTTTCGACAACCGGGATAGCCGGCCCCGGAGGCGGAACACCAGAAAAACCTGTTGGAACCGTATGGATTGGCGTTTACATAAATGGCGAAGTGGAGGCACAAAAGTACAAGTTTACCCATAGTCGCCAGGTCAATATAGAACGCACAGCCACAATTGCCATGTATGAAGTACTTCGAAAACTGATACAGTAAGGGAGTTTACGGGTGAAAAGTGATTTTTTATCATTTTTTTTGATGATATTTTGAAAATAATGATAAAAGATTTGATTTATTCAAATATTATCATGAGATTTGCACACCGATTTAGAAAAATTATATTTAATAAAAATATTAGAACGATGTCGAGAGTTTGTCAGATTACAGGGAAAAGACCAATGGTTGGGAATAACGTATCGCATTCACATGCTAAAACTAAGAGAAAATTTTATCCCAATTTATTCAAAAAACGTTTCTACCTCCCAGAAGAGGGTAGATGGATTACGTTAAAGGTAACAGCTAATGGTTTACGTACCATTAACAAAAAAGGCATTGCAGCAGCGCTTAAAGATGCCAGAGAAAAAGGATATATCAACAAATATTAATTGAGGGAGGTAAATCATGGCAAAGAAAAAAGGAAATCGCGTTCAGGTAATTCTTGAATGCACAGAGCACAAAGAGAGTGGTATGCCGGGTACATCTCGTTACATTACTACAAAGAATAGAAAAAACACAACCTCACGATTGGAATTAAAAAAATATAACCCAATCATGAGAAAAGTAACACTTCATCGCGAAATTAAATAATAAAAAGATATGGCAAAGAAAGTAGTTGCAACCCTTAAATCGGGATCAGGTAAAGCATATGCTAAAGTGATTAAAATGGTGAAATCACCTAAATCGGGTGCATATCAATTCAAAGAAGGAATGGTAAACAACGATAAAGTTAAGGAATTTTTCGAAAAGAAATAATTCCATATTTACGATATTCAATTAAGGCCTCACTTTTGTGCAGGCCTTTTTTTTATTGTAATTTATTTCTAAATTGCGCTCTTTAATACATACACCATGGGTATATTTTCAAAGGACAAAAAGAAAAGCCTTGATAAAGGGTTATCTAAGACCAAACAAAGTGTTTTTCAAAAACTTACACGTGCTGTCATCGGAAAATCGAAAGTCGATGACGATGTATTGGATGAGCTTGAAGAAATACTAATTTCATCTGATGTTGGAGTTGATACTACCATACGCATCATTGAGCGAATTGAAAAACGTGTAGCTAGCGATAAATTCACAAGCACAACAGAGCTTAACGAAATTCTTCGCGAAGAAATTACACAGTTGCTTACTGAATCAGACAACTCCGAAACGGAATCGTGGTCATTGGAGTCGAAAACCAAGCCTCATGTTATTATGGTTATTGGTGTTAACGGAGTTGGAAAAACCACTACAATTGGAAAAATTGCTTATCAGTATAAAAAGCATGGCCATAATGTAATTATTGGTGCTGCCGATACTTTTCGGGCTGCGGCTATCGATCAATTAGAAATATGGAGCGAGCGTGTTGGCGTGCCATTAATTAAACAAAAAATGGGCTCCGATCCTGCCTCGGTGGCATTTGACACTGTAAAATCGGCCCAAACACGCAATGCCGATGTAGTTATTATTGATACTGCCGGTCGCTTGCATAATAAGGTAAACCTGATGAACGAACTTGCAAAAATTAAGCGGGTTATGCAAAAAGTAATTCCGGATGCCCCGCACGAAACACTTCTAATTCTCGATGGTTCTACCGGGCAAAATGCCTTTGAGCAAGCAAAGCAGTTTACCAAAGCCACAACCATTTCGGCACTGGCCATTACAAAACTGGATGGTACAGCCAAAGGTGGTGTGGTAATTGGTGTGTCGGACCAATTTAAAGTGCCGGTAAAATATATCGGAATTGGTGAAAAGATCGAAGATTTGCAAATTTTCAATAAACGGGAATTTGTCGACTCCCTATTTAGCCAATAGCACGCCCCTTCTCTTTTTTTTCACTTAAATTCTATTGCCTTGAAGACTGTAAATATTGTCAATCTGGGTTGCGCAAAAAATATTGTCGATAGCGAATTTTTAGCGCGCCAACTAGAACTGAACGGATACAAAACCGTATACGACGAAGATACCTACCACCCTTTTACACTTATCAATACCTGCGGTTTTATTCATGATGCTCAGGAAGAGTCTGTCGACACCATTTTGGAAGCTATCCAATTTAAAAACGAGCACCCCGATGCTTTCGTGGGTGTATTTGGATGCTTGACGGGGCTTTTTAAAAACGAACTCGAAAAAGAAATCCCGGAAGTGGATGCATGGTTCGGGAAATACGATATCGAACATATTATTGGCACTCTTAATGGCGTTTTGCACGAATCGCATCGGCACGAGCGCATTATGTCGACACCAAACCATTATGCATATTTAAAAATTGCCGAAGGGTGCAACAGAAAGTGTGCTTTTTGTTCAATTCCAAAAATTACAGGTAATTACACGTCGGTACCACTTCCCGATTTAATAAAGCAAGCAGAAGATTTGGCAAAAAAAGGCGTTAAAGAACTACTTTTAATTGCACAAGATTTAACATTGTACGGGAATGATTTGCAGGATAAGCCTACCCTTACCGATTTAATACGTGCCATCTCCAAAATTGACAGTATAGAATGGATTCGATTGCACTACGCTTATCCTGTGGGTATTCCCGACGATTTGTTTGAAGAAATGCGAACCAATCCAAAGGTCTGTCGCTACCTTGATATTCCTATTCAACATATTAACGATGAAATATTGTCGGCAATGAAACGAGGACACAATAGCGACGTTACCAAGCAGCTCATTCGCAATTTACGCACGCAGGTACCCGGAATAGCCCTGCGTACGACCTTAATTGTGGGGTTCCCCAACGAAACCGATGAGCAGTTTAATGAACTTCTTTCGTACATTGAAGAGGCTCGTTTCGAAAAAATGGGTGCCTTCCCCTACTCTCACGAGAACTATACTTCAGCATACGAAACGCTAGAAGATACGATTGAAGATGATACGAAACAACAACGTTTGGATACGTTAATGGAAGCGCAGCACGCTATTTCACAGGAATTAACATTGCTTAAAATTGGTCAAGAGCTAAAAGCAATAATCGATCGCAAAGAAGACGGTATTTATTTTGCGAGAAGCGAATTTGACTCGCCTGAAGTAGATGGGGAAATACAAATTGAAACAAATACTCCTCTCGAAATTGGTAAATTCTGCATCGTTAAAATTACCGATGCCGATGCATACGATTTAATTGGTGAAGTGGTATCGATGCACTGACAGTAATCTTTAGATAAATGAAAGAAGAGTTACAACTACTTGATAAATTACAACTAAACTTCAATAGCGAAGGTTTATTTGCGCTAAATTTGGTTTTGGCCTTCATTATGTTTGGTATTGCACTGGAAATTAAACCCAAACATTTTAAAGATGTATTTACAAATCCCAAAAGTGCAATTATTGGCATTTTATCGCAGTTTTTTGTTCTTCCTTTGGTCACATTCATTTTTGCCATACTCATTAGCGATTACATTACCATTGGTGTTGCATTGGGAATGATTATGGTGGCATCGTGCCCGGGAGGAAATATCTCTAATTTTATTTCGCATTTAGCCAAAGGAAACACAGCGCTTTCTGTTAGTTTAACCGGCTTCTCGAGTCTTGGAGCAATTATTTTAACTCCGGCAAATTTTGCATTTTATGGAACTCAATTCATTAAATACACCGAGCGCACCAGCGAATTGGTAAGGCCATTAAGTATCGATCCGGTACAAATGTTTACTACGGTTTTTATTATTTTGGGTATTCCTCTGATTATTGGACTACAGTTTTCGCGGTTTTTCCCAAAAATTACTGAAAAAATTATCAAACCCATCAAGTTTGTTTCCATTATCGGATTTGTTGGGTTTATTGTGGTTGCCTTTTCGAGTAATTTCGAACATTTTATTGCACATATCGAATGGGTTACCATTATTGTGTTTTTTCATAATTTACTGGCAATTTTAACCGGTCTAACGGTTTCCGGACTGTTTAAACTTACTCCAGTAAACAGAAAAACAATTGCAATTGAAACGGGTATTCAAAATTCAGGATTAGCTTTAGTGCTTATTTTCAATCCAAAGATTTTCCCTCCCGATCTGGAAGTGGGTGCCATGGCATATATTGCAGCTTGGTGGGGTATTTGGCACATTATTGCCGGATTATCAATTGCTTACATATGGAAAAACAGGTATGTTTCTGCCATTCCGAAGTAACATTTCACCTCTTTTTTGGTATAACTAAATCCACATGCTCACAACAGACAAAATTTGATTTTTTGGCTTTTTTTACCCTATTTTGCAGCGCATAAAATTTCATAAGAAATGGGAAAACACACAATTGAAAAAAACAATTTAAGCTATCGCATACTATATCAATATGTCCGACAGTTACATGATTTATTTTACCGTGAGGTTTATTCAATAAATGTTCCGGACAAACAACATGAAAAACCATCCATTATTACACCTAATCACCAAAATGCCCTTATGGATGCAGTGGCAATACTATTTGCCAAAAATAATCCATTGGTTTTTCTTGCCCGAGGCGATATTTTCAAACAAAAACATGTTGCGGCAATTTTATATTTTTTAAAAATATTACCGGTCTACAGAATTCGCGATGGATACGATTCATTGAAAAACAATCAGGAAACGTTCGACCACACAGTACGGGTTCTAAAAAATAAACGTGGATTAGTAATTTTGCCCGAAGGAAACCACTTTGGAGCAAAAAAACTACGGCAGCTAAAAAAGGGATTTGCCCGTATTGCATTTCAAACCGAACTTAATAGCGACGAACCCATTAATTTGGAAATTATCCCCACAGCAATCGATTATACATCGTATAGTTCTTTTTTTAATCGTCTAACGGTCGTGTTTGGAACTCCCTTCCCTCTTAAGCCCTACCTTGAAGAATATAAAGAAAATCCACAATCGGCATTAACAAAAATCACAAACGATTTATCGGAGAAATTAAAAAATCATATCATTCACATTGAAAGTGAAGAACATTACGACGAATGCCTGGCAGCCTCGGCTATTTACGCCGAAAACAGTGCCAAATCCTTTACAAATCAAGATCAGCAAATTCGGTTTGCCACACAGCGCAGGGTTACACAGGCATTGAATAAGGCTTCGGAAAATGCAGAGGGGTTGTATAGAACAATCGTAGACACTACACAAGATATATTAAAACACACGAAAAAGCTCCCCTTCGAAATTATTGGACGAAAAGCCGATGCAGGGGCAATTGTCGCATTTATACTAAGTTTACTACTCGTACCATTTGCCTTGCCGGGAACCATTATTTTTGGTGTCTTTTGGCTATGGCCGATATATTTTACAAATAAAAAGATACAGGATGTGCAGTTTCGTACCTCCGTTCGGTATGTGATTTACCTTGCGCAATTTATGCTCATTCTATTTGCTGCACTCATCACATTTCTGTTTGTTTTTACGCTAAAAACAGCCGTATTGCTTTTTATTTCGACCATTTTTTCGGGAATACTAAGTATAAAAATTTGGCATTTCGTGCGATGGAACTTCTTACGTGCCAAATGGGCGATGGTGCAATACCAAAACAAGGCGTTACGCACAAAAATGCAGACTTTGCGCAATGCAATTGCTGAAATGCTTAAAAATGAGCCGAAATGAACATTACAGGACCGTTTTGCATCATCAACGGAAAATTGACCTCTGTTTGTGCATTTTGCGAAAGCGAAATTATTAATCATTATTCTATTTACGAGGTTATTCGTATTTACAACAGAAAAGGCGCCTTTGTTACTGCTCACCTTTGCAGAATGGAACGGTCAGCGGTACTTATCGGAATCTCCATGCCAAAAACAGAAACTATTTTCAAGGCAATGAACGTGCTCATTGCCTTGAAAATAGTTTCTGTTTTTGGCATGGAGATTCCGATAAGTACCGCTGACCGTTCCATTCTGCAAAGGTGAGC
>JAWOEM010000192.1:0-7401 GCA_046482785.1 Salinivirgaceae bacterium | reverse complement strand
CTTGACCAGCAGGTGCACGCGCGCCTCCGGATCGCCGAGGCCTATCCGCTAATGAGAGGCAACCTGCCGCCCAGATTCAATTCCTCTTTCGATGAAAGTGCTAATGCCGGATAGCCGTTTTCCAGGATCGTATGTTGAAGGAAACCTGGTTCGAAAGCTCCCAAGTTCCTCCATCCCATAAATCTTGCAGCATTGGCGGTAGCCCATTCCAATAACTCTACAAACGGCACGTTTTTCTCTTCTTGCAACACATACATTTCCGGAAGTAACGAAAGCGAATGACCACTGGCGCTACTGTCTGTTCCTAACATAATCAGAGACGACATTTGCCGGATGGCATCAGTATTGGGTAATTGGTTCTCAATTTGCTTGTTCGATGTAGGGCATAAAACAAACCCTGTGGGCTGCTTCGTTCTTGCTTTTACATACTCTAAATCGGACTGGTTGGTGAAGGTGTTGTGCACCAGTAGCAATCGCGCGCCATTTAACCATTGCAAAATATACGGCAATGAACGCTTGCCTTTCTTTTGCCAATGCCTATCCATGATACCTAAATCATTAAAAGCCTCTGTTAATGCACTCTGCCCTTGTTCAAACATGAGGTTTTCTTCTTCACTTTCCTGATTGTGAATTGTAGTAATTTCTCCCTTTTGGAAAATAGGAGCCAGGGTTTTCCATAACTCCTCTGAAATGGAGTAAGGTGCATGTGGAGCAATAGAGGCTGCTAATCCCGCATCGCGAAAAGCGCTTAAAATGGCTCGAATGTGCGACAACCGTTTTTGTGCCACCTCCGGTATTAAACCACTAACCTCTGTAAACGTGTGGTAATGTATTTTCGATTGTTGTTTAACTTCAATAGTGCGTGTGGTATTGGAAATATCGCATGCTGCCACTATTCCGTTACGGTACATGTAGTTGTCGGCTTTGCGCAATTCGGTTTGTGTAGCCTGGGTGTCTCGTTGCGAAATAATGAACTTAATGAAATGCGCCAGACCCTTGCCGGGGGGAGTAATTTGGCTATGATGAGCAAGCTCAAGGTGAGTATGCATATTAATGAAACCGGGCACCAATACGCCGTTTAAAAATTCGGTATGCGCCAGTTCCACCATTTCGCCGCCAAAGTCGTAGAGTTTGCGAACCGTACCATCATCTTCAACTTCTAAAATACCATTTCGAATGGGTTTACCCGAAACCGGAAAAATGTAATTGGCGGCAATTCGTCTCATTTGGAAATGTGGTAATGAATTTGGGTGTCTTTCGATCCGGTGTGGGTTTCCGGTTTATTTGGAGTTTTATTTCCTTTAAAAACCAAACCGCATGTGTTGCACTCTTGTGTATATTGCGATATTGGCGCCCCGCAAGCCGGACATTTATCCGCGCTATCGGGCGGTTTTGGTAAATCATTGTCGGCAACAAGGTCGCCCGTGTGTTTGTGTACATAATTACGAGCTCCTTTGTCGTTCAAAACATATATGGCAAAGGCAATTCCCGTAACTATGAGTGCTCCTACAACCATCATTTTCCAGTTGGTGAGCCCTGCCAGAAAAAGCACGGCCAGATATAGGAACAAGATGAGCGGCCACATAGATGGAACGCCAAGTTTATAGTCGATTGCATCATCGTTTACGCGTAAAACAAGTTTGTGCTGTGCAAAAAAGGGAATGCGCGATGTAGAAACATGCACGGCATTGTCAACAAGCTCAGTATCTTCGCGTGGAAGCATACTTACAAGTTCCTGTGGCGAAATAGTTCGCGTAAGCGGTATTTTGCCGTTTATCCACATTAATTTTCCTCCGCTATAAAATACCGAATAAGCTCTTTAGCTATTAGCGAGTCGTTGTTTCTTCGTATATCTTGTCTGATAAGCCCAACAAAAGGTGCGTAGTATTCTTTCAATTTCCACGGATACGTCGTATCTGGTTCTTTAATATATTCAATAACCACTATCACGCTATCGAAAACTTGCTCTTCTGTATTCAGTATGGGCGATGATAATGTAACCGTTACGTCTTTGTCGATCACTTTCCGATGCACTGTTCCATTGAGCCAATCGCCAATAGTCCAAGTTTTGCCATTATCTTCAGAAAGCAACCTTTTTAAAGGATAGCTATTATCGTTCTGTGTAACAGAGTATTCATACACGTAATGCGATTCCATTAAAGGAACGTACACTTCATCTGAACGCTCTGTGCCCTCCAATTCCTCAAAATAGCGATGCTTGTGATATCCGGGTGAAACTTTGGTTGTAGTACCATCGGAGTATACCCAATACGATTCCGGGTAGGCAGGTAAGTAGTCTTTCGGGAAAACGTACGGTATATCTGTTTCGCTGCAAGCCACCGTGAGCAAAAGCACTGCTGCTATAGCAATTCCATTATGTATTAATTTGCGCATTTTACCTATTATTTGCGCACCGTTTCGTTGGCTAATCAATCCTGAATGGGTTCTGATATTTTGGTGTATGGTTTTTTTATTCATGATTATAAAATTGATTCCTTAGAGTTGATGCGTTAATTATAAAGGGTGGATTTTTAAGGGTTTGAAATTTTTCTTTTATTGTTTACATAATATAGTAATCCTATTCCACCTAAAATAAATGGAATACTAAGCCATTGCCCCATGTTTAAAGTCATGCCCTGCTCGAATTTTACCTGCTCTTCTTTAATAAATTCGATAAAGAAACGAGCCGAAAACAAGAGTATAAGGAATATGCCGAATATTTGCCCATTTTTTTGTTTGTCGCGAATCTTTAAAAAGTATGGATGCAGAATTGCAAAAATCAACAAATAGCTTAGTGCTTCATAAATTTGTGTCGGATGCTTGGCTACGGTTTCGCCGTTGCGCTCAAATACTACACCCCAGGGTAAGTTTGTGGCTATTCCATATATTTCTGAGTTGAAAAAGTTCCCCATTCGTACAAAAAAACCTCCAAGCGCAACCACAATTACTACCCGGTCGATAATCCATAAAAATGGCACATTAATTTTCTTGGCATACAAGTACAAAGCAACCGGAATTCCTATTGAAGCCCCATGACTAGCCAGTCCGCCTTCCCAGATAAACAATATTTCCCATGGTCGCGATAAATAATAGTCGGGCTGGTAAAAAATGCAATGGCCAAGCCTGGCGCCAATTAATGTACCTATAAAAACGTACATGCTTAATTTTTCCAGCAACGACTCTTGTAGTTTGTCGTGTGTAAAGTATTGTTTCATAATTACGTAGCCGAATATGAAGGCAAAAGCAAACATAAGCCCGTAGTACCTTACTCCATGTCCAAAAATCGAAAAAATCTCAGGGTCAAAATCCCAGTGAATAGCGTTGAATATCATCTCTTTTTTTATGCAAATTTAAGAGTTCTGCTGATGTGGAAGCTATTTTTAAGTTCCTTTTTTATACGGAGCACTCCCGCTCGCAATAAAAATGGCCAGCGAACAAGGTTAAAACGGTAAATTATTTCGACACAATCTCTAGCGTATATCCATAAATGGCAATCCAATGAAAAATACTTCCTGCTATAACAAGCAAGTGCCAAATCAAATGGTTGTATTTTAATTTTTCCATTTTGAAAAAGAATACTCCCAATCCGTAACATGCAGCTCCGATAATAATAAATCCCACACCCATAGGATGCATATGTCGATATAATGGCATCAGAAATAATACAAAAAGAAACCCCATAATTAAATAACCAATCACATAAAATATATTTACGCCTTTCTCAAATTTGTTTGGAATCAAGATTTTCGTAATAACACCTGTTAAAGCCATTCCCCAGGCAATTCCAAACATTACCCAGCCCCAGTCGTTTCTAATTACAACTAATGAAAGTGGCGTATATGTTGCGGCAATAAATAGAAAAATAGCTATCTGATCAAAATTATGAAAGAAGTTTTTACCCTTGGTATCCGCCTTTAATGAATGGTTCAGTGTGGACGATAAGTATAAGATAATTAAAAAAGATCCATAAACCGAAAAACTAACAACATGCCATGCAGTGCCGTAATTAGAAGCAGACACAGCCATTAAAATAAGCGCTACAATGGCAAGTGCAGCACCAAATCCATGAGAAATTGAATTAGCTAATTCTTCGCCTCTTGTAAATCGATTATTGGTCATAAATGATGTTTGATTTAATTAAGTAGCTGAATATCAATGTACGATTTTTTATTTCAAATACAAAGTATCCGTATTGGTATTTATCAAAAACTTCATAATAAAAAAGTAAGAGCGTAATTATCACAATATGAGTGAAAATGCTTATTTTCGCACTCATTTATATTTAGAGGTTTACTGGTGAGGAAGCAATCTGCCAAAACCGGGTGCCGACGCCAGTGAATTTAGGTAAGGAAATTAATTAATTGATAGAAAATATTGGTATTATGAGTAACAAATTTCAGGAATACAAGGGAATAGATTTGGCAGGCGTTTCTAAAAAAGTGCTTACCAAATGGAGGGAAGAACGAACATTTGAGCAATCAATTGAAAGTCGTAAAGGAAAACCATCATTTGTATTTTATGAGGGGCCACCCTCGGCAAACGGAATGCCTGGAATTCACCACGTTATGGCCAGAACCATAAAAGATATTTTCTGTCGGTACAAAACAATGAACGGCTTTCAGGTAGATCGTAAAGCCGGATGGGATACTCACGGGCTGCCCGTTGAACTTGGCGTGGAAAAAACGCTGGGTATTACGAAAGAAGACATCGGCAAAAAAATCTCTGTTGAAGAATACAATGCTACGTGCCGAAAAGAAGTGATGAAATACACCGATGTATGGCAAGACCTAACCGATAAAATGGGTTACTGGGTAGACATGAACGATCCGTACGTTACATACGATAACCGCTACATCGAAACATTGTGGTACCTGCTAAAAGAACTTTTCGATAAAGGGTACCTGTACAAAGGGAAAACCATTCAGCCCTATTCTCCGGCGGCCGGTACCGGATTAAGTACGCACGAATTAAACCAGCCTGGTTGTTATCGCGACGTAAAAGATACGACCATAACAGCACAGTTTAAGGTTGTTAAAGATGAGAAAGGCCAATTTCTTTTTGAAAATGTCGATACCGATGTTTTCTTTTTGGCTTGGACAACCACTCCGTGGACATTGCCTTCAAATACCGCATTGGCAGTAGGTTCAGGTATAAAATATGTGCGAGTGCGTACCTTTAATAGTTATACCGGCGCACCAGTCACTGTTATTCTGGCACAAGATCAATTATACACCTACTTCAACAAAAAACACGAAGAGCTTTCGCTCGACGATTACAAAGAGGGCGATAAGGCTGTGCCATTTAAAGTACTCAGCGAATTTAAAGGTAGCGAAATAGAAGGTGTCCGATTCGAGCAACTTGTTCCTTGGGTTAAGCCAGATGGCGATGCATTCCGTATAATTGTCGGCGATTTTGTAACCACCGATGAGGGTACGGGAATTGTTCACATTGCACCAACGTTTGGTGCCGACGATGATC
Organism: Salinivirgaceae bacterium; assembly: GCA_046482785.1. Classification (GTDB taxonomy): domain Bacteria; phylum Bacteroidota; class Bacteroidia; order Bacteroidales; family Salinivirgaceae; genus Salinivirga. The sequence goes on along the minus strand of JAWOEM010000192.1, from coordinate 1,923 downwards.
GGGTAGCAAAAAAAGCAGGAATTGCGCCGTTAATTTTAATCGACAAGCTCGGAAATCAAGAGCCGATGGTCGATAAGCGTGGCCGCTTTTATGCTATTGAAGATTTGGATGACGACTTTGTTGCCAATTTTGTTGATAAAACAACCTATGGGGAGTTTGCAGGGCGATTTGTGAAAAATGATTACAACAAAGACGCGTCCGCCGATTCACCTATACTTGATGTTGACATCAGCGTAATGCTAAAAAAAGACAATAAAGCATTCAAAATTGAAAAGTACGTGCACAATTATCCGCATTGCTGGCGTACCGATAAGCCAATTCTCTATTATCCGCTCGATTCGTGGTTTATTAAAACTACCGCATTTAAAGAGCGTATGCTCGAACTAAACGCTACCATTAACTGGAAACCACAATCCACCGGAGAGGGCCGCTTTGGCAAATGGCTCGAAAATTTGGTAGACTGGAACCTTTCGCGGTCGCGTTATTGGGGTACGCCGTTGCCCATTTGGTCTACCAAAGACCGAGGCCAAATAAAATGCATCGGTTCTGTGAAACAATTAATGGACGAAATTGAGAAGTCGGTGCGTGCCGGATTAATGAAAGAACACCCGTTCCCCGAATTCAAGTGCGATAAATACACAAAAGAGAATTACGAAAAAATCGACTTACATAAACCCTACGTAGATAATATTGTATTAGTGGCCGACGATGGGACACCAATGCACCGGGAGCCCGATTTAATTGATGTGTGGTTCGATTCAGGTGCCATGCCATACGCACAGTGGCATTATCCATTTGAAAACAAGGAAGGGTTCGATAAGTTGTACCCGGCTGATTTTATTGCCGAAGGAGTAGACCAAACACGCGGTTGGTTCTTTACACTACACGCCATTTCAACTATGATTAGTGATAGCGTGGCCTATAAAAATATTATTTCTAACGGATTGGTGCTCGATAAAAAAGGCAATAAAATGTCGAAACGTTTAGGCAATGGTGTCGATCCATTCGAAGTAATTGAAAAATATGGAAGCGACCCATTACGTTGGTACATGATTACCAATGCTCAGCCGTGGGATAACCTGAAATTCGACATTGCCGGCGTGGAAGAAACCAGTCGCAAGTTTTTCGGAACACTTTATAATACGTATTCGTTCTTTTCGCTTTACGCCAATATCGACGGATTTAGTTACTCCGAAAAGGATGTGCCCGTGGACGAACGTCCGGAAATCGACCGCTGGATATTATCACTACTTAATACCCTCAAGAAAGATGTGCTCACCAATTATGAAAACTACGAACCCACGCGCGCCGGGCGCCTGATTGAGTCGTTCGTACTCGAAAACCTCAGTAACTGGTACGTGCGATTAAACAGAAAACGTTTCTGGGGTGGTGAGTATAATCAAGATAAAATTGCAGCCTACCAGACACTCTATACCTGCCTCGAAACAATTACCCGCTTGGCAGCGCCAATTGCTCCATTTTTTATGGATCAAATGTTTACCGATTTGAATAAAGTATCCGGTAAAGATCAAAGTCACTCGGTACACGTGGCATACGTGCCCGAAGTAAATGAGGAGCTAATTGATAAAGATCTGGAAGTGCGAATGGATTTAGCACAACGCATTTCAAGCATGGTGCTTAGTTTGCGTCGGAAGGTAAATATTAAAGTTCGTCAGCCATTACAGAAAATTATGGTGCCGGTATTCGATACCGAAACCAAACGCCGAATTGAGGCCATTACCGATATAGTAAAAACCGAGGTGAACCTCAAAGAAGTAGAGTTCCTGGAAGAAACTGCCGGCGTATTGGTGAAGAAAATAAAACCCAATTTCAAAACGCTCGGGCCTAAATACGGCAAGCAAATGAAAGCAATTGCAGCCGCCATTAATCAAATGAACCAAGATGCAATTGCCCAATTCGAAA
>JAWOEM010000156.1:0-2562 GCA_046482785.1 Salinivirgaceae bacterium | reverse complement strand
AGAAGATCAGGGAAAATATCCTGGATAACAAGGATCTGTCTATGCAACAATTCAGTAGGCTTTTTGCTGAGGATTATAAGAAATGGAAAAAAAACAACAAACTAAAGGTGATTGATGCGCCCGGGGTGTTTCATTTTTCTTTTCGCGTAGGCCGGGAATTGTATGTTACCGATAATGAAAAAGGCATATACCGGTTGCACGCCGATGAGCTGAAATTTGTGGCCGGTTCGCAGTTTTTTGCCGGTAAAGAAATTACCTCCATCTTACCATTAAACAACCGATTGCTGGTGAGTACGTTAGATGATGGGGTTTTTGCTTTTAGCCATGGAGTGGCAAAAAAGTGGCAAAACCCGTGGTTTACCCGTTTAAAACAAAGCCAAATTTACACATCCATAAAAATAACCGATACCCAAATTGCTTTCGGAACCGTGCAAAACGGCCTGTATGTGATCTCTGCCGGGGGCGAACTCATATTGCATATGGATGAAACCAAAGGCTTGCAAAACAATACAATTCTGAGTCTTTTTGTCGATCGGTTCAACCATTTATGGTTGGGCACCGATAATGGAATCGATATGCTAAAAATGAACTCTCCCTTTCGGTTAATCAACCGGCACAATGGTATAAGCGCCGGCTACACGGCCGTAGAGCATAACGGCTTGCTCTACCTGGGAACCAATCGCGGGGTTTTTTACCGGAGACATGGCAGCGCGCAAGGCTCAGGGGCCGACCAAAATATATTTAAACTGATAAAAGCGACCAAAGGCCAGGTGTGGGCGCTAGAGGTAATTGATAATCAACTGTTTTGTGGGCACAATAGTGGGGCATACCTTATCGATGGCACAACGGCCGAAAAAATTTCCGACATTCATGGGGTATGGAATTTTGTTTCGTCGGAAAAGCAACCCGACAAAATAATTTCGGGAACCTACACCGGTCTCATTCTATTTGAAAAGAACGATGGAAGATGGCGTTTTGCAAAGCAATTTTCGGGCTTCGATGAGTCTAGCCGAATGATGCATTGGGGCGCCGATGGAAACCTGTGGATGAGCCATGTGTATAAAGGGGTTTACAAAATTCAACTCAATAGCACCATTGATACCATCGAAAATGTATCGTACTATAACTCCGATCATGGTTTTGAGGTCGATTATGGAGTGAATGCAACCAAAATTGGCGGTAATGTGGTTTTTCTTGCTCCATCGGGTGTTTATGCATACAATGCAGCCAGCGATTCTATGCAAAAAACCGCGCAATACAACGAGCTATTCGATTGTTCAAATGTTCGCTACGCAAAGGAAATGAGCAATGGCGATGTTTGGTCTGTTTGCAATAAGCAAATTCAGGTAGCCCGGTACTTGGAAGATGGCAGCTATTCCAAAATCAGCATTCCGTTTCATTCCCTCGAGGGAAAATTAATCGACAACTTTGAATTTGTTTACGCGCTGTCAGATCAATTGGTACTTATTGGTTATGAAAATGGTTTTGTTATTTATGATAAAAGCTATAAAAAGAATTACAACGAAGCGTTTCAGGTATTTTTACGAGAAGTGCGATTATCGTCCAACGATTCAGTGCTTGTGCAGGGGAAAATCTTCGATCAGCAAGAACCATTTCATTTAGAGCATAAAAACAACGGGCTACACTTCTTCTTTTCGGCCGTAGATTTTAATAATGCCGGGAAGTTGGAGTTTTCTACCCATTTGAACGGGTACGGCCGCACATGGTCTGACTGGGAGAGCCTAAACCACCGGGAGTTTACGAATATTCCGGCAGGCGATTACACCTTTTACCTGAAGGCAAGAAACATTTATGGAATTGAGACCGAGCCATTTATTTTTCAGTTTTCTGTAGCACCGCCCTTTTACAAAACAGTGTGGGCGTATGTTAGTTATGTGGTTTTTGTTGTTTTAATTATTGTGCTCACGGTATTTTACGTTTTACGACGAATTAAAAACGTAAAAATTCGGGAAAAGGAACGACAAAAAGAAAAATACAAAGAGCGCGAACGTGCGCTTCAACAAGAAGCATTGGTAGCCGAAAAGGAGATTGTAAAACTCCGCAACGAGAAATTGCGTCAGGAGATGAAAAACAAAGACCGGGAGTTGGCCAATGGCACAATGCAAACCATCAAAAAAAATGATTTCTTAATAAGTTTGAAAAACGACTTGGCAAAAATTGCCAAACTCACGCCAAGCAACGAAGTAAGAACGAATGTTAGAAAAACCATTCGAAAAATCGACCACGATATTTCCAACGAGCAAAACTGGACGGTGTTTGAAAAGCATTTTTTAGATGTTCACGAGGAATTTATCGGTGATATAAAAGAACAATATCCCGATATTTCACCCTCTGAACTTCGGTTATGCGCTTGCCTCAGAATGAATTTATCGACCAAAGAAATTGCCACGCTTTTTAATTTGTCTGTTCGCGGCGTGGAAACCAGCCGATACCGATTACGCAAAACGCTAAACCTGGATCGGGATACCAACCTCACCGACTTTATATTATCGTTTTAATATTTCAATAGCGATTTCAAAATTATCTTATATATAGTCAAGA
>JAWOEM010000136.1:0-2726 GCA_046482785.1 Salinivirgaceae bacterium | reverse complement strand
ATTATTGTATGAGTGTTACGCTAGTTTCATTTTACATTTGACATGACACTGGTGTAATCATCAGCGTATCATTTTATCTTTTTGCGATAAATATTCATATCTGGCTAGGTATTTTCTTATGTCTGTAATTAAATAACCTTGCGGATAATCGTCGATTATTCGCTTGATGTATTCATATGCCTTGCCGTATTCTCCTTGTGCATCGGCAATGGCTGTCATTTTCATCAGGTATGTGCTATTTACTAAATAATTGTCCCGTGTATCGATGGCTTTTTCGTATTGTTTTAAGGCTTCTTTTTCTTTGCCTAATTGAGTTAAAGCATCGGCTTGTGCTCCCTTAGCTATCACAGAAAAGAAACGATCGTTGAATTGAATGTCTTTCATATACTTTTCTACGTCCTCGTAACTTCCAAGTTGCAGTGCGCATAGGCCGGCATATAGTTTTGCCAGCTGTTGCTGTTTCGATAATTCCTCTTTTGAAAGTTCTGCAAACCCTTTGAAATTGGTATTCCCGTTAAGTGCTAGTTCAAAGTTGTTGGCTCTGAATGCATATTCTGCTTCAAACATTTTAGCGCTTAGTTCTGGAGCATCTGGGAGTTTGTTGTCGTATTTGGGAACTAAAAAGTAGCTGTCTTGTTCTCGTAACTTGTTAATAGTCATGCCATCGTGTAGCCTATATAGTATTTCATAGATTTTATTATCTATTTGCATTAACCATTCTTTTGCTCTAAGTTTTGCATAGTCTTTCGATACGATGATGGGGTCTTCTGCTATCTTTTTAAATTGTATTAAACCTTTTTTGCCGAAAAATAATTTTGATGTTTCTCCCGGTTCTGTTGCATCAATTAATCCCACTGCATATGGGTCTGTTCCTACATTGGCAATCATATCCTGATGAAACCCGATATCTTTTATTGTATAATCATTTACTCCTAGTTTTTTTGCGGTTTCTTCAAAAGACAATTGATTCAACTCCTCAATGTTGTATTCTTTTTGGATATATTCTTTTGCCAGGTTTATTTTTGCGTCCAAACTAATATACTGTTCAGCCTCTCTGAGGAGCATTAAGCCGGGTTCATTAATCTCTTCTACCTGAAAAATAAATATTCTATCGTCAATTTTGTAGGGGGACGAAATTGCTCCTTTGGGTTGACTAAATGCCCATTTTACCACATCTTCTGTGTTTTTATAATATTCAAGTTCTCTGCTGTAGGCTGTGGCTGCATCTTCCCGTATTTGGTAATGGTTTTCTACGGCTTTTGCAACAAAATGGTCGGGGTTGTCTATACTGTTGGCAAAATCGGTTGCTTCTTTTTTTGCCGCTTCAAAATCGCCCTCCGAAGGTGTCAGTCCCCAATAGAGTGCCGTGAAGAAGTACTTTTTGCTAATGTTTTTATGTTCCTGAATTTCTATTATGTGCCATCCGTATTGGGTTTTGGCTGTAACAAGTTGGCCGGGGGCATTAAAAAAGGCTGCATCGCTAAATGGCTTTACCATCTCGGCATGGCGAAACCATTCTAAGTCGCCCCATTTTCCTGCGTCTCCGTATTTTTCGGTATATTTTTTTGCGATGTCCAGAAAATCTGCTCCCTCTGCTATTTTTGAGGCCATTTCGTCTTTAATTTTCTCTATTTCCGGTTGATCGATATTTTTTATTACCAAATGGCGTGCTCTGACTTCATCGGGGAGCTCTTGTTTTTTATCGATTTTTATTGCTCTAAAACTATTCTTTTCAAGGTAAGGTCCTTTAATATCTCCTTCATTATTATTTTCGAAAAAGTCTTTCAAATCTTTAGGTACCGATTTTTCTCCGTAATAGGCAGAGAAGGATTTTATATGACTGTTTTGCGCAGCAATTTTGTCAAAATCCTGAACTGTTTCAAGGTAGCGTTCAAATGTTTTATACTCTTGCTCGTGAAAGTGTTTGTATATTTTAGGCTCAATTACGGCTATCTTCAAATAGCGTTTTTCGTTCGTTTGATAATTGTATCCTTTTTCTTCAAGTATTTTTATATATTCTGAACTGCTAGGCTCAATAGTATCAACATATGGCTTATATGGATATGTAGATAACTGGACCGTTGAAATTCCTTTTACTAATTTAGTATACCATTCGCGTTCGCGATTGGTTTGCACAAACGATGCTTTTAGCAGCGATTGATATTTTTCCTCAAGGCGCTTATACTTCAACTCATCTATTTGGTAATGCCATGTGAAATAGGGTTCCGAGTTTTTGTCCGAATTAATGTTTTCGATAAAACGTTTTGCTCGTTCTCTGTCGTAACCTTCTTTGGTTTTGCTTTTCAAAAATGGCATTTGCTGAAGAGCCGGGTGAATATTTTCACCCGTTGTAAAGTCTGCCACTTCGGCATCGGTAACGGTTAGTCCTAAATGGTTGGTTTCATGCTTTAATTTTTTCTCCAAAATTAAAGCATTAAAAACACTGTTTTCTAGCCTGTTTTCCATTGCATTGTCGTAATTGCTTCCGGAAATAATTTTATTATATCGTTTTGCCTCGGCCAACTGCTTTTGATATTCGTCATACGATAGCGTAATTACGGTGCTATCGTCGGTGGTTGTTGAAATGGTGTAAGGAGGAAAGTTTCCCTCACCTTTTTTTGTATTATTACAGCTAATAGTAAATTATTTGCTTTGTAGAGCTGCTCATGAATTCCAGCCATGGATTTAATTCGAAGTACGCTTTCCAGTAACTGACGATTCAACTC
>JAWOEM010000133.1:0-10707 GCA_046482785.1 Salinivirgaceae bacterium | reverse complement strand
CCAGTCTTTCGCTAACTAAATAGTGTATGACAAAAATTATTGAACGTTACGGAAGTCTGAAAAAAATTGAACCTTTGCGTTTAATTCAAGACGATGCAGTGTTGAAAAACACACTGGCTTATGAATGCCCAGAGCCGTTTCCAGGCTACTATAGTTCCCACAAAAGTCAAACTGTACCATTGTACGTTTACCTTGTAATTGAGGGCTACATGCACATGGATGATTTCCTTGATATGAAGGAACGTGTACTTGAAGCTTACGGCGAACACTTTCACTCTACCTTGGCAACCATTACTTTTTTCGATGAAACGTATCATGCAATTAGGGTACGCCGTGTCGAGGATTATTCGAAAATTAGAGTCATTCAAGAACTTTTTATTCGGGAGGGTGTACGGTTTCATCGGTTTACCCGCCGTTACAAATACATTGAACGCGCACTCATTCGTATAAAAAAATTCTTTAGGTTAGAAGAGCTTGAAGAGGGTTTTTATCTCGATAAAGTTGATGCCTATCACGGATATTTCTTTATCGACCACCATCCCGGGTTAGAGCAATTTGAAAAAACTGCAAGGCAAGTAGCTCGAAATGTTGATATTATTGATTTTGATGCCGCAATAGCTTATTACTATGAAGATTTCAAAGTTCACGATATGGTGCGGATTTATACAGCCGACATATCTTTGGACGTACTGAAACAGTTGAAACGTGAATATTGCTCACAATTTGTGAAATTCGACAAGGAATAGAGCATGCGGCTTCATCAGGGGATGCAACTTGGGGTATAATCAAAAGCGCCGGATGAAACATTCATCCGGCGCTTTTGTTCTACACCTTTCACAAGAAACCACTACTTCAAATAGTCATCGAAATAGTCTGTAACTTTTTGCATTAGATGAATTCGATCTTTTCCGCGAACATTATGTTCTGCTCTCGGATACATGAAAAAATCTACCGGAATATTGTTTTTTACACACTCCCTTACAAATTGCAAGCTGTGCTGGGGAACCACTGTCGGGTCAATGTATCCATGAATAATGAGGAGCTTCCGTTTAAGCTTGGGAGCCATTTTTAAAAGGCTAGTTGCTTCGTACCCGTCTGGGTTGTTTTCCGGAGAGCTCATGTATCGTTCTCCATACATTATTTCGTAATATTTCCAGTCAATTACCGGGCCGCCGGCAACACCAACTTTAAACACATCCGAATGGTTTGTGAGGAGCGAGGTTGTCATAAAACCACCGTAACTCCAGCCATGTACACCAATTCGTGCAGTATCTACATAATTAAGATTTTGCAGTAGCTGTATTCCGCGCAGCTGATCTTCCATCTCATGCTTCCCACAATAGTTGTGTATAATATTTTCAAACTCAAGACCCCGGTTTGCCGATCCCCGGTTATCAACAGTTAGCATAACATATCCTTGTTGTGCCATAAAATGTTGCCACATTTGAGCGCCACCCAACCATGTGTTATTTATTAGCTGGGCATGTGGCCCTCCGTACACGTACACAATAGCCGGGTATTTTTTTCCCGGATCAAAATTAATTGGTTTTATCAAACGGTAGTAAAGATTTGTACTGTCATCGGCAGCCTTAATTGTGCCTATTGTCATTTTACCCATATTATATTCTTTTAATGGGTTTTCTGCTGTTTTAATAATTTGCTTTTTCCCTTTTGCCGTAGAAATTACTTGCATAACACCTGGTACATCAGTCGATTGGAATCGGTCAAATATGTACTGGCCGCCATCTGAAAGCGATACCCTGTGTGTGCCGGGCTTTTCGGTTAATTGAATTTTCTTGTTGGGTTTTGATATATTTACTTTGTAGGTATGCCGTTCAATGGCACTGACCTCTGTACTTGTGTAGAATATGTTTTTCCCTTTCTCGTCGAATCCTAAGAATGATGTTACCTCCCACGGCCCATCTGTAATTTGTTGAATTAATTCACCATCTGTTGTGTAATGGTAAATGTGGTTATAGCCATTTCGCCTGCTTTGATAAAAGAACGATTCGTTACTTTTGGGAGCAAAATTTAAGGTATGATACGGTTCTACATATTTGTCATGCTTTTCCTCGAAAAGAGTGCTTACCAGTTCTCCTGTTGTTGCATTGTACTTGTTCAGCTTCATATGGTTTTGTTCACGGTTAAGCACTTGAATGTAAATGAATTTCGATTCCGGTCCCCAGGTAATGTTTGTCAGGTATTGCTCTGTGGCTGCATTGTCTTTTTCTATATAAATATGCTTGCCATTTTCGATGTTGTATACACCAAGCCACACTTGCTCGCTTGCCATGCCAGCCATGGGATAGCGAATTAAGTCCGGTTCTGCTTCGCGTGTAGTAATATCTACTAGTGGATACTGTTTAACATTGCTGTTGTCTTTTATATAGTAAGCCAGATAACGAGCATCGGGCGACCAAAATGTACCTTTTGATATCCCAAATTCTCTTCTGCTCACGTCTGAGCCATACACCAACTCGTCGGAATCCGATGAAGCAACTTCCTTTCGCTTTTCGGGCGACACAATAAATAAGCTGTTCTGGTTTGTTACCGCTATTTTCAGCTCTTCATCAAATTCCGTGAAATCGAGATTAGCATCTTTGTCTGCCAACTCAATAATATGGTTTATATTCAAATCGGTTGCTGCAATAATATAACACTTTTGGCCGGCTTTTAGTAAAAATCGTTGCTCATTTATCCATTGTGGAAAAGGTAGGTATTTCAAAGTGTCTTCATCCATTGCCGATAGCTTTTCGTTAATACTGCTAAGGCTGAATAATTCTTCGACAGAATTATTTTTTGCATGAAGTTGAATAATTGAATTGCCATCTTTGTAAATAAAGTATGGCGAACCCGGTTGCCATTTACCATAAATGCTTTCGGGGTAAAGACCTTTTGTGTAGCCTATTATGGCTTCTTCCATTGTAAAAGTCTTGGTTTGTGCTATGGTGCTTGTCGTAATTACAAGACTTATGAAACTTAAGATTAATAGAAATTTGTGCATTGTTTTGGATTTTTTTATTTTCAAAAATAGTATTTTAAATTTAAAATGTGTGCTTATCTTTACATCGGGTACAAAATACCTTGTAGAATTACTTTTTTTTTGTTTAATTGCAGTAATTACGGACACTAATATGTTACCTATGAATCGTAAACTTCGTTCTTTATCAATAATGGTTTTTGGTGGGGTGTTGCTTGCCTGTTTGTCGGGTTGTAATACAGGCCAGAAAACAAACGATGATGCAGTGAAACAGAAGGCGTTGGTTTCAACTAGCGATACTTCTTCGACCCGTATTGTTAAATTAAATAATACACTTTTTAGTGTGCCGTCGCCTTATCAGGCTGCTATTTTTATAAAGAAACAGGGCGTTCCATACTCAAAAAATTATCTGAATGATGTTCAAAAAACATCTTCTTACGACGGCTCTTTTTATGCAGCCGTAAATTTAGGCGTTTTTGGTGCCGATATGGGATATATTACACTTTACGAACAGTCGCCCGACGCCATGACCTATTTTAGTGTAATAAAAATGCTGGCGGAAAAGTTAGAACTTTTAGGAGCTTTTGACCGTGCAACAATAGAACGTATCGAGAGTAATATCAATAATCAGGATTCGCTCCTTACTATTTTGGGCGATACATACCGCAATGCCGATTCCTACTTTAAAGATAATGAACGAGAGCATTTGGCCGGGCTGGTTATTGCCGGCGGGTGGGTAGAAAGCATGTATTTGCTTGTCAATATAGCCGATGCAAGCAGTGCCGAATCTGCAAAACGAATTGGTGAAAACAAAAAACCCCTCGATAATTTAATCCAACTCTTGGCGCCCTACGCAGAGTCGAGCTCACAATACAAAAAATTGGTCGACCAGCTAATTGAATTGGCTGGAATTTATGAACAAGTCCATGTAGATTATGAGTTTATAACTACTGAAACCAACCCCGACAAAAAACTAACGACTGTAAAAGCGAAAACAAATATTAAAATTGAACAAGCCGTTGTGAAAGAAATTGCACAACAACTGAATAAAATTCGAACATTCATTGTTCGTGGATAATAAATTTGTTGATTTAAAACGTATAGCAATGAAAATACTACCAACAATACTACTCATGCTCTTTGTTCAGTTGGCCTTAGGCCAAATTGCCGATACTCAAAAACAATGCAACAGTTTTTTTGGCGATAGCTTCATATCAGACGGACAACAATATAGAGCCTTACTTACCGGAGAGGAAGTAGCCGAGTTCCATGCCACTTTCTATGAAAATAGTCATTACCGCTTGGCTGCATGCGGCGCCAGAGATAATCAAACCATTATTTACAACGTTTACGATAGTAAGCGGAATCTCATCTATTCAAATAAGGATTACAACAATACACCATTTTGGGATCTTTACTTTACTTCTACAACCGATTGTACCATTGAAGCCAGACTCGATACAAATGTTGCAAAATCCGGAATTGTACTCCTTTTGATTGGCTTTAAAAATTAAATTATGCCTGAATGAGCGAACGCATCCTTAAAGCCCTAATGCAATTATTTGCCATTATCGCCAAGCCTCTCGATGATGGTAGCGATAGGCGATTGGTTGTTAGCTCATTTTTAAATCAAATGCTAAATCAGGCGCTCGCCGATGAGTACCTGCAAGTATTCGATTATTATTACTCCATCTATCAAAAAAAATTTAGTGTAAAGCATAAACGAAAAAAAAGCATTTCGTTAAGCTCCGTTAAAGTACTGAAAATTTGTACCGAAATTAATAATGAACTCACACATCAGCAAAAGCGTGTGGTTCTTTTTCGGTTGCTTGAATTTATAAAAGACGATAATGAAACCACCGAACAGGAGCTTGAATTTGTCGAAACTGTTGCCTCAACGTTCTATGTTCCCGATAAAGAATTTGTAAAAATTAAAGCTTTCGTACTTTACGAATTCGACCGATTACCAAATAGTGCTCAGTTATTAGTTATTGATGATCAGGATGATGACCCTGAAATGTTGGTGAAGCACATTAAAGCACCCGGCATGCGCGGTCAGGTGCGTGTTTTTTCCATTGAAGAGGCCAATATGTACGTTATGCGCTACGCAGGCGAAGATGAACTATACCTCAATGGCCAATTGGTGCAGCAAGAAAAGGTGTATGTGCTTACATTTGGTGCATCAATGCGCAATTCACGCATCAAACCCATTTATTACAGCGATATTATTAGTGCCTTCAGCGATTTTAAATACGACGATCTTATTCAGTATGAGGCTAAAAAAGTGGAGTATATTTTCCCAAACGGCCACGTTGGATTGCAAAAAATATCGTTTCGCGAAGAGTCCGGTAACCTCATTGGCATTATGGGCGCCTCGGGGGCAGGAAAAAGTACATTGCTTAATGTGCTTAACGGGGTTATGCCGCCAATGGATGGTGAGGTGCTGATTAACGGATACAATATTCACGAAGAGGGAGATAAAATTCAGGGACTTATTGGTTACGTGTCGCAAGACGATTTGCTAATTGAGGAACTCACTGTTTTCCAGAACCTTTACTTTAATGCGCTGCTGTGTTTCGATAAATTGCCTAAAATTATTATTCTCAAAAAGGTGGTTACCGTATTGCACAACCTCGGATTGTACGAAATTAAAGATATGATCGTTGGTAGCCCGCTCAACAAGAAAATTAGTGGTGGCCAGCGAAAACGATTAAATATTGCGCTTGAGCTCATTCGCGAACCGGCTGTGCTTTTCCTTGACGAGCCTACTTCCGGACTGTCGTCTCGCGATTCGGAAAATATTATGGACTTGCTCAAGGAGCTGACGCTAAAGGGCAAACTCATTTTTGTAGTCATTCATCAGCCTAGCTCCGATATTTTCAAAATGTTCGATAAACTGTTATTGCTCGACAATGGCGGATACATGATTTATTACGGAAACCCCGTAGATTCCATCATGTATTTCAAATCGCGCATTCACCAAGCAGACTGGAACGAGAGTGAGTGTCATTGTTGTGGTAACGTAAATAGTGAGCAGGTTTTTAATATTGTGGAAGCCAATGTATTGGATGAATATGGGAACTTAACAAAGACACGTAAAATTCCTCCTGCCGAATGGGCACTGAAATTTGAACGGTCAGACAAGAACGATTATATTTATAAAGAACCGGAAAAGAAACATTTGCCTAAAATTGATTTCAAAGCCCCCGGTTTGTTCAAGCAATTCAGGGTATTTGTAATACGCGATGTATTGTCGAAATTTACCAATAAGCAATACATGACCATTAATTTGCTGGAAGCTCCAATATTGGCCTTTATTTTATCATTTATTGTTAAGTTTTTTAATGTTGATGCCACAAACGAAATAGGGTACACCCTTTTTGAAAACAATAACTTGCCGGTCTATATTTTTATGTCGGTTATTGTGGCCATTTTTGTGGGATTAACCGTTTCGGCTGAGGAAATTATCAAAGACCGGAAAATTCTCCGTCGAGAGCGTTTTTTGAATTTGAGTTGGTTTAGTTACCTGATTTCAAAAGTTGGAATACTTCTGTTTATAAGTGCAATGCAGTCGTTTCTCTTTGTGTTGGTCGGGAACACGGTAATGGAAATAGATGGCATGTTTTTTCATTATTGGCTCATGCTGTTTTCTGCATGGAGCGTGGCAAATATGATGGGATTAATTATTTCCGACTTATTTAAAACCGTGGTAACCATTTACATTTTAATTCCCTTTTTAGTGATTCCGCAGCTTTTACTCAGCGGAATTATTGTACGTTATGACCAATTAAACCCACGTATCTCATCGCCCACATCAATTCCGTGGTACGGAGAAATAATTGCCGCACGTTGGGCTTACGAAGGTTTGGCTGTTCATCAGTTTAAAAATAATGCCTTTGAAAATGAATTTTACCCGTACGATAAGGTAATGAGCGAAGCTACGTATAAAAAAGATTATTGGCTTAAAGAGATAGAAAATAAGCTTAACGCTGTAAACAGGGAACGGAATAGTGCCGATGGTGCCAATGAGGAAAAGTTGGCTTACGACTTGCAATTAATTCAGGCCGAAATAGGTAAGGAGGTAGCCGAAAACCCACATTTTAATTTCGGACAAATCGATAAAATTACACCCGATAACTTTACTGATCAGATAAGCGATAACCTAAACGTGTTACTTGCCGATATTCGCAAATATTACATCAATTTGTATAATAGTGCATCGGTTCAGAAAGATGAATTACTCAACAAACTACGTCTAGACTTCGATGGCAGTGGAGGTTTTGTGATGCTTAAAATGCGGCACGCCAACGAGCAATTGGCCGAGTTTGTGAAAAATAGTAATTCATTCGACCGCATTATTGAATACAATGGTAGGCTATATCAAAAAATGGATCCTATTTATAAAGACCCCGAGTCGGAACTCGTTCGAGCACATTTTTATGCCCCATACAAAAAGCTATTTGGTAAGTATTATCCTACTTATTGGGTGAATTTATCGATACTTTGGCTCATGAATTTGTTGTTTTTTCTGGTTCTTTACAAAAAAATATTGGTTAACCTTTTCGAGTATATCGATCGGTTAGGCGCCAGAATGCGAAGGGGATAGTACCAATGCGTCAGCATTCCATAATTTCTAATTTTTATACTTACAGATTTTAGGTGTATCAAGAACGCGTGGGGCGAAAAATTTCGGCACAATCTAACTTTGATCTGTACAAATCAATTACTCGTATATAGTTTTGGCAACTCTGAAGGTATTGCAATGTGCATCTATAATATCGGCTAATCTGTGTGCATAACCGCCACCCATAACTACCACCACCGGAATACTATGTTTGTGTAGTTGTTCGAGTACAATAATATCGCGCTCTCTGCATGTGGCTTTACTAACTCCAATTTTCCCCAATTTGTCGGTATTTAAAATATCTACTCCTGCCAAATAGTAAACTATGTGAGGTTTGTGGCTTTTTATAAGCTGATTGGTGTGTAGTGAAACCAGTTCTAAGTATTGGCTGTCTGTTATATCTTCATTTACAGCAATGTCGAAATCCGATTTTTCTTTGTGTAACGGATAGTTTTTAGCGCCGTGTATGCTAAAGGTAAATATTTCTGGCGTATTTTGAAATATGTGGGCTGTACCATTGCCTTGGTGCACGTCGAGGTCGATTATTAAAGTGCGGTGATTCGGATTTTGTATTCGGTATTCAGTTGCTGCAATGGCAATATCGTTAAACAGGCAGAATCCTTCTCCGTGGTCGGGGTAGGCGTGGTGCGTGCCTCCTGCAAGGTTAAATGCAATTCCTTGCTGTAGTGCACTGCTCGTAGCATCAATTGTGCCTCCGGAAATTGTTTTCTCTCGTTGCACAAGCGCCTTGCTATAGGGAAATCCTGTTCGCCTAATTTCTTTTCGGGTAAGAAGTCCGTTTTCAAGTTTTTTAATATACTCCGTGGTATGAACGCGACCTATCTGAATGTTGCTTGCGGGTTTTGGCGATACGAAGTTGCATGCATCAAATGTTTCCTCATAAAGTAATTGTTCCTGTATGAGCGGATACTTCTGCATGGGAAACCGATGGTCGGCCGGTAGGTCGAGGTGGTATAATTCATTGTAGTACAGATGAATCATTATTGTTGCGCTTTATGCCTTTTTTGTATGTTTTCAAGCTTTTTCATTTCATCGCGATACCGCGCGGCTTCAACAAAATTGAGATCGGTAGCCATTTTTTCCATGTTCTTTTTGGCCGTTTTTATCGAGGCTTCCAGTGCGCTTTCCGACATGTACTCGTATGCTTTGTCTGCGGCTTCTGTAACTGGTGTTTCCGGTGGAATGTAGGCTTTTCCTTTTGTGCCCCCTTCTCCGTTTGCTGCCACCATATCGTTAATAGACGATAAGCGCCCTTTATTTAGTGGTTGTGGAGTAATGTTGTGTTCTGTGTTGTATTCAATTTGTTTCAGACGTCGCCTTTCTGTTTCGTCAATAGTGCGCTGCATAGAATTTGTAACCTTATCGGCATACATAATTACCAGTCCGTTTATATTTCGTGCAGCACGCCCTGCTGTTTGCGTGAGCGATCTTTCCGACCGCAGAAAACCTTCTTTATCGGCATCTAAAATAGCTACCAATGATACTTCAGGCAGGTCTAGCCCTTCTCGTAGCAAGTTTACCCCAATTAGCACATCGAATTTTCCTTCGCGCAGGTCGTTCATAATTTGTACACGTTCCAATGTATCAATGTCTGAGTGAATGTAGCGTGTACGTATTTTTAGCTTCACAAAGTATTTACTAAGCTCTTCGGCCATGCGCTTTGTAAGGGTTGTAACTAATACTCGTTCGTTTTGCTCTGCTCGTTTTGCTATTTCTTCTATCAGGTCGTCTATTTGGTTTAGGCTTGGCCGGACTTCTATGCGGGGGTCGAGCAGTCCGGTTGGGCGTATTACTTGCTCTGCAATTACTCCTTCCGATTTTTCTAGTTCGTAGTCGGCAGGAGTAGCACTCACATACAAAACCTGGTTCACCAGCCCGTCAAACTCTTCTAGTTTTAGTGGGCGGTTGTCCAATGCGGCCGGTAGTCTGAATCCGTGCTCCACCAATGTTATTTTTCGCGAATGGTCGCCACCGTACATGGCCTTTATTTGAGAAATGGTTACATGACTTTCGTCGATAATAATCAGATAGTCGTCGGGGAAATAGTCTAGCAAGCAGAATGGTCGTGTACCCGGCGCTCGCCCGTCGAAGTACCGCGAGTAGTTTTCTATTCCCGGGCAATGTCCCAACTCGCGTATCATTTCTAAGTCGTATGTTACGCGATCCTGAAGCCGTTTAGCCTCCAGTGGCTTCCCAATTTCTTTGTAATACTCAACTTGCTTGAACATATCTTTTTCAATCTCCCGAACAGCATCATTTATTCGTCCGGGCGATGTCACAAAAATATTGGCCGGATAAATAACCGCATCATTGGGAGAGTCTATTATACTGTTGTTGAGTGGATCGAATGTACTAATACGCTCAATTTCATCGCCCCAAAATTCTACTTTAAAGGCAATATCGCCGTAGGCAACCCAAATGTCAATTGTATCGCCGTTTACACGGAATTTGCCCCTTGTGAAATTTATCTCGTCGCGGCTGTAGAGGCTCGAAACCAGATCGCGCAGAAATACATTGCGCGTTATGTTCATCCCGACACTGATTTTTATAACATTTTCGTTAAAATCGTCGGGGTTACCAATTCCATACAGGCATGAAACCGAAGAAACCACCAGCACATCTTTGCGTCCGCTGAGTAACGATGAAGTGGTGCTCAGCCGTAATTTTTCTATTTCATCATTAATCATCAAATCTTTTTCGATGTACGTATCCGTAACCGGAATGTAGGCTTCCGGCTGGTAATAATCGTAGTACGAAACAAAATACTCCACTGCATTGTCGGGAAAAAAGCTTTTAAATTCGCTATAAAGTTGGGCTGCTAAGGTTTTATTGTGGCTCAAAATTAGTGTTGGGCGCTGGGTGCGCTCTATTACATTGGCCATGGTAAATGTTTTACCCGAGCCGGTTACTCCAAGTAGTGTTTGGTATTTAATATCATCATCAACGCCTTGCACCAATTGTTCTATGGCTTGTGGCTGGTCTCCGGTAGGTTTGTAGGGCGATATTATTTTAAATTTCATTCGGATTTCTGCAAATTAAACAATTGGACAAATTATCGGAATCTTTGTTTTTTTTGAAAACA
>JAWOEM010000376.1:0-7259 GCA_046482785.1 Salinivirgaceae bacterium | reverse complement strand
TATCTCAACCTGGGATTGCGGGATGCTATTGATTACGAGAAATTTTCAATGATATCCATAGTTTATAATTCTACCAAAATTGAAGGCTGCTCTTTAACTGAAAATGATACTCAACTCCTTCTTGAAAAGGACATTACGGCAAAGGGAAAACCATTGCAGGACCATATGATGGTCAAAGATCATTTTAATGCCTTTATGTTTATAAAGGAGGTTGCAAAAGACAAAAGAAAAGTTTCTATCGAGTTGATTCAAGATATTGCAGCATTGGTGATGAAAAATACGGGAGGGTTGATTAACACAATTTCTGGCTCATTTGATCCATCACAAGGTGATTTGCGTAAAGCGCAAGTATACGTTGATAAAAAATATTTTCCTGATTACGCTAAAATGGAAAGTCTTCTAGGGGACTTAGTGGATAATATTAACAAACGAATTGACGATGTTTCAGGAAATGATATCATTAAACTTTCTGCAGATTTTCATTACAACTTGGTCAACATTCATCCCTTTGGTGATGGAAATGGACGAACTTCGAGATTAATGATGAATTATGTTCAACTTTACCATGACGAACCATTGATTAAAATATTTACAGAAGATCGAGCTGATTATATCGATGCGTTGAATAAAACAGAAGAATTGGAGGATATTTCGATTTTTAGAGATTTTGTTTGTCAACAACAGATTAAGTTTTATAAAGCAGAGATCGGCAAGTACAAGAAGAAAGATAAAGGATTTAACCTCATGTTCTAAAGTACTTTGCATAACAACGATTCATAAAGCAAGGGCAGCTTTTGCGTTTTCTTGGGCTCCGCAAAATAACAAATCTTTGATTTGTTATTTTGCGAGAGTCCTCGAATTGCAAACAAAATTAGAAAATTTCGCAAAAACTAAGATACATAAAGATTTTACAATCGGTAAAGCAATGGAAAGGCACAACCTGAAGTAGGGAGTAAATGCACCAAGGTATTTTACACCATTGTATGCTCAACCAGTATTTTTGTGCCAAGCCCGATAAGCACCAAACCGCCAATAATTTCTAATTTTAAATTGATGCGGTGTCCCAAATGGTGACCAATATAAATGCCGGAAAACGAAAATAAAAATGTCGTAATTCCAATAATGAGGGCAGGAACCCATATGAGGTTGTCAAGCACTCCAATACCAACACCTACAACTAAAGCATCGATACTGGTGGCCAGTGCAATACCCATTAGCATTAAAGTATTTGAGGGGCAAAAGTAAGTGGTATCGTCTTCTTTTTTTGCAATCGACTCGTAAATCATTTTTCCACCAATAATCAAAAGCAGAATAAATGCCACCCAATGGTCGTAGCTGGAAATGGTCTTTTGAAAGCCACGACCTATCAGCCAACCAACTATGGGTAGTCCGCCTTGAAAAACGGCCATATAAGTTGCCACTTTCAACGATTCGCTTATGCGAATGCGCCGCATGCACACACCGGTGCTGATGCTTGCCGCGAAACTATCGACCGACAACCCAATGGCAAGAATAATAATTGTGAGAAAAGACATCTGAACGATTTTTGCATCGGTTAATCAAAAACCAAACCAATTACTTTAGAAATTCCGTAATACTGCCACTGTAAGTTAGTGTGAGGCGGTGCATAGCTCGTGTACAAGCTACGTACAGCATTTGTTTGTCGGGTGCAGTTTGGTAATTCTTTAACGTGCAGTTAGGAACAATCACTTTATCGAATTCCAGACCTTTGGCCAAATGGGCCGTAGTAATTACTATTCCGTCGGCAAATGCAGCAGTGCCGGCACTCAATAGAGCTATTTCATACTCGTTTTGCAACTGCTCAAATAGGTTAATGGCTTGCTTTTGCGTTTTGCAAATTATGCCTAACGAGTTATAGTTGCTTTGCTCAAATGCGCCAACATGCGCGTGTATGGTTTTTAGCTCTTCCGTAGCATTTTTGCACTTTATCACTTCAGGCTCTTCTCCGTGTCGCTCTATGGCTTCCACTTCGGCGTTTTGACTTATTTTTTTTGTAAACTGTGTAATTTCATATGTCGAGCGGTAGCTCTTGAGCATTGTCATCGATGTGGCATCGGGAAAAACGGTGCCAATGGTCTCTAAATTTGAGGAACTAAACGGATTAACTGACTGATTAATATCGCCCAAAATGGTTTTTTTGCACGGATATAACGCGCTTAGTATCCGGTATTGTACCGCCGAATAATCTTGCATTTCATCTATTACCAAATGCTTTACCGTATTATTGGGTTTAATTCCCTCCAGCTTTAGTTTTAAATACAAAAAAGCGTACACATCGCTCCATTCGTAGGTGCTGCCTTTCTTGAGTTTCAGCAGTTCGGGCCGACCAAGCCATTCGTAAAAATTTTTGTAAAGCACCCGTGCATTGTACGATGGAAACATCTTTCGAATGGTGGTGTGTAACTGCGTGCGATCTTTATATTGCACTTCAATTTGGTAATATCGGTTTATGTTGTCAACGATTTCCCGTACCACTTCGTTAAAGCGTTTCAGTAGCGGTAGTCGCTTGTATTTCTGAAATGCCTCTTTAATAAACCATGCCGGAATGGGTTTGCTTTTTACCATGATGTCTTGTACATCAAAACCATCGTTTTCCAGATAAACCAGGTATTCATTTATTTTTTTCAGCAACTCGGGCGACGACTTAAACTGTATGCGTTCAATAAGTTTGGGATCGTTTTTGTCCAGCAGTTCTGCTACTTGTTCAAAAAACGACTGGAACTTTATTTGATGTTCAAATAGATCGTCGGCAATTTCTTCCATACTAATTTCGGCCACGCTCTCTTCGCCCAGTTCCGGAAGTACGTTGGAAATATAATTGGCGAAAACCTTGTTGGGCGAAACAATCAAAATATCATCGGAAGAAATAGTATCTTTAAATCGGTACAGCAAAAAGGCAATACGGTGAAGAGCAATCGATGTTTTCCCCGAACCTGCCACACCTTGTATAACCAGGTGTTTTGCCTCCTCGTCGCGTATAATTTTATTTTGCTCCTTTTGAATGGTTGCCACAATGTTTTTCATTTGGGCACTCGAAGCCTGGTTAAGCTCCTTTTGCAGCACATCATCATGTATGGTAATGTCGGTATCGAGCATGTATTCCATTTCGCCTTTGCGAATACGGAATTGGCGCTTCAGCGCGATGTCTCCCCTTATTGTCCCCGATTCTGTCTCGTACTGAGCCTCGCCCAATTCGTAATCGTAAAACAGGCTCGAAATAGGTGCCCGCCAGTCATAAACAAGGTTCCGACTTTGTTCGGTATCCTGAAAATTGTGCACACCCACATAAATAGTATTGGTTTCGGACTGTTGGTTTTTACAAAAATCGATTCTTCCAAAATATGCTGTATCACGCAATCTGTGTAAACGTTTTTTCGATTCTATGGAGTGGTTTCCCAAAAGCTGATAATTTGTAATTGTTTCACGCATAGCATTCTTTTCAAGATGATCCATATCGCGCTTATGCTCCTCCATGTGGTTATTCATGTAGTCTATTTCTTCCTTTTTCAGGCGTATAGCCTCATTAATTTCCGAAACTCGAATATCAATTTTTTTCAGTAGTGCCGATAAGTAATTTTTTTCTTTCTGTTCCTCAGTCATATCCTCTGGTTGTTTTGTTTTAAAGTTATTTCGAAATGCATTGCATACCCAAGGTTAAATTCGAGCGGCAAACCTTCCACATTTATTAAGTGAAATGAAGTAAGCAGGCAGTTCCAACGAAGTTGTTTTGACACAATTCCTTAGCCGATTAAATAGTTCACTATAGGCGATAGAACGTCCGGGGTTTTTCATTAAACCATTTGAACCGTATTTAAAAGTTTTGGATAAATGTTGCTATGAAATAAATTGCGGGCAAAAGTACGAAAACAGGCTTGATTATAAAAGTATTCTACTGCGACCTAAATTTCGCAAGCATTTAATTCTTTAGCACAAAACTTTTTCGGATTTTGGATGAGACGTTGGTATTAGCAGTGCACACGGCATTGGTAAGTTTTCGTGCACATCATATCAATGTTTGTGGATCGATGGTTTCGGTATCTATTAAATTATTGATGATAGCGTATACAGTTAGGCCTGAAATTGATTTTATACCCAACTTCTCGGTTATATTCTTTCGATGCGATATTACTGTATGGATGCTGATGTTTAATTTGTTAGCAGCTTCCTTGTTACTTAGGCCCAGTGCTACTTCTTTTAGCACTTCACGCTCGCGCACGGTGAGTTCTGTCTTGGTTTCCAATTCAGTCCCTTGTTCCTTTTTTGCTAACAAGGGCTTTAGCAGCTCATAATATGCAGAATCGGGTGCCCAAAGCGAAATTGAATAATCGGCAAATGTTGTTTCATGTAATCCGTCATTTGGCCAATGCAGGCAAATTGTTGTAATCTCGTGGAGGTTTAGTTGCCTGTAAAGTCTGGCCTCCTCTTCGTTTAACGAATAAATAAACAGCAGTTGTATTCCTTTATTGTCGTGTTTTTCGACAAACTCATTCAGGTTTCGGAAGGTATTTAATTCAATGTTGAAATACCGCTTAACCAAATCGGTTAAGCCTTTTCTAATAATGCTTGAGGGGTGAACTACAGAGATGGTTTTCATAAATCGATGTATTAACCGGCAGTGTCTAAAATGCTATCTGTGGGTTTTCTCCAGTTTTTCCACTTCCGGAATCAGCAAAATGTCTTCAATACGTGCATGATCTGTAATATCATTTTCGAAACGCGTTAGTTCAAAAAGAAATTCATTGCAAGCATTTGCATCAAATGTTGGATCAAGATGTTTAATAATCAGTGTCTTTAAATCATTTATTTTCTGTTCAATATTCGTGTGTTCTTTTTCAAATATCCCAATAGAATAGTGTTTTTCAGTTTCTGACTTTTTTAGTAATTGGTCAATGTATGGAAAAACCACCTCTTCTTCGTAATTTATATGTGTTAAAAGCTCATTTTTATACTTATCGTAAAACGTTTTAATGGCTTTTATTCCAATACAAACTGTTTTACAACTTGTAGTGAGGCGGGTTAGCTTGTCATCGATAAGAGGTAGAGCATAGGTAAGGTAATACTGATGTGTTTTTTTGAGGTACGCTACAAGTTCACTTACCGGAACATTACTTAATGCTTGGTGATTAATTATATCCGGATTGAGGTAAATATTAATGATGGCTGTAAAGAATTCAGTGTCAATGTTTTTATGGCTGCAAATTTCAGCAATTGTTGCGTTTCCAAGCCCGGTTTTTATTTCAAACCGATTGCAAATAGGGAGTAATTCGGGATGGGCGTATAAAACATCTGCTAGCGCTTGTTCTGAGCTTATTGTAGGCATGGGGTTTCTCGTTTAAAGTATTTTTTGGTAAAGGTCATCTCTTTTGGGGTAAAATCCAAGGCGCAAATAAAAATTCCGATGGGTGGATATGTTCTCGTGGCATCGGTTTATACCTAAATTTCGCAAGAATTTAATGTTTCAGAGTAACAATTCTTGCGGCTTTTTTGATTAGGCCTTAAAAGCTATTGAATGAATGCTGCATAAATATGTTCCAAATGTGTGAAACCCTGTTCGGTAGCGGACAAAAAAGATGTTAATGTCCGATTTAACAAATGTTGTAAGGTTGTGTTAATCAGTGTTTTGAATTGCTTTTTGACGAAAAAATACCCAAATGAGCAAAACGTTTTTCACTTTTAAGCGTCATACAGGCAAACAAATTTAATAAACATTAAAAATCAAATATTATGAAGAACGTAAGCATATTAATTCGAACAGCAATTGTGGTTTTATTTATTGGAATGAGTTCACAAACCGTTAGCGCATCAGGAGCAGCAGAAGAGAAACGCGCCAACCTGATCGAAGTAAAACAACAAATTGACAAACAAATTCAGTTTCCACAAGCAGCACGGGAGGCTGGAGTTACGGGAAAAGTTAAGGCTCAACTAACAATTAGCGAGAATGGCCGATTGAATGTAGAGGGTATTAATGGTCACCCTGAATTGACTCAATATGTTCAAAAGCAATTAAGCACTGTAGTTGTGAATAATTACATGCTATCGGGCAAAACATTTATTGCAAATTTCGATTTTCGTAACTGATAAACAATCAGATAATTGCAAAACAAGAGCCAACGTTAGAAAAACGTTGGCTTTTTTTGTGCTCCACATTTAATCTGTTGTGCTGTTCATGGATAAGAAAACTGCCGCCAACGATAAATCTTTCCGGTTGGTAATTTTAATATTCTCTTCTTCGCCATCGGTTAATATAATTGGAAACTCGGCCTTTTCTACAACCGAAGCATCGTCTGTAAATGCTTTATCGAACGATTGCCGGTAAGCACCCATAATCCAGTCTTTCCTAAAAACCTGAGGCGTTTGCAGTCGGTAAAGATTGGTGCGATCGACAATTGCATTTTGCGAAAAGCTCCCGCGCCTCAGCGAGTCAGACACTGCAATGGCCGGAATACATGAACCATTGCGCTCAGCCGTTGCATAACACTTTTCGATGAGTTCGGCACTTATAACCGGGCGCACCCCATCGTGAATACCTATAATATGGCAGTTGTCAAGCTTTTCTAAACCGTTTTTAACCGAAAAAAACCGCTCTGCACCACCTGTAGCCAAATCGTGTTGTAATTCAAATGCGTGTTCTTTGCATAAATCAGCCCACGTTTCGTGATGTGCTTCGGGCAAAACAACCACAATTCTCATGCGAAGCTTTGTTTTGGCAAACCGCTCAATGGTGTGCATAAGTACAGGTTTTCCATTAAGCAATAAAAACTGTTTGGGTATGTCGGCGCCAAACCGCTTGCCCGATCCTCCGGCAACAATAACCACCCCGTATTCATTGTTCGTTTTGCTATACATAGCGTAAATTTCAGTTCCTGCCTGCAAAGCTAATCAATTTCCACAATTGAAACACAGCTTTCTTTGTTGCTGCACCTACGTTATTATGCGTCATGGTCATTCTGTTTATTTGGGGTTTGGCAGGCAGGCCTTCCAACCTCAACCGATACTGCTAAACGTTAAAAACCCTATCCCGCATTACACCCATTTGCAAAAACCTACTTGCCATCGCTCAATGATCTTCCCTTTCAATTAATTCTTTCATGCAATATAATAGTTGATTTGATTAACAAGGGGTTACAACCCCTTGTTTGCATTCATCCCACACATTTCGTACATTTAAACATGGGTTTTAATCAGTCCTGAGTCAATACCGGGCTCGCCTTGGAAGCAGCCTGCCAATACCGTGCATA
>JAWOEM010000370.1:0-2819 GCA_046482785.1 Salinivirgaceae bacterium | reverse complement strand
GTAGAGCACTTATTATGATCTATATTCGCCGCAAAAATAGTCGATTTGCATTTTGGGCTGTAATTATAGCAATGCTGGCGGTCTCTTCTGTACCTAGCGGATCGCTGAGTTACACACAAACATTACCTGTTTTCCAATTACGATTGGATTATTTGCTGCATTTTGCGGCGTACTTTATTATTGGAAGTATTGGAGCCACGGCCTACAACCAGAATTGGAAATTTATATTGTTTTTACTGATCTTTATTGTGATGGAAGAAGGCCATCAGTATTGGGTTCCTTTTCGTACGTTTAATCTCATGGACCTATTATCCGATTTTTTGGGAGCAGCCTCCGGCATTTTAGCCGTAACATATGCTATTCGTAATCGGTGGATTGAACTAAGGGGCTAGGCAGGTTGGCTTCGCCGGACTCTTCATTTTACACTTGATAGGCCACTGGTGTGGTTTTTCGAATTTGAACTGAAAGTGGCAGGTCGGTAGTGAGTGTACTGTTTGTCTATTGCTTTCTTGCACGTTTGGGGAGTTATCCGGTGGCATTATTGTTTTACAAGGAGAAGGAATTATCGTCCGGAAATGATGAGAACGTTAGTTTTTCTACAAGTGCTGTTTTATTTAGTGGCGTATTTATTTCTACTTTTGACATATCTCTAAAAAGCACAAAATCAACCCGATTTGTCCTGAACCGTGAGGGAAACGGGTTGATTTTAATCCGTCTACATCGAATTATGAATAGTGCTGGATAGTATCAATGAGCCTGTTTTTTATGTGCCGCCGCAGTGATTCCGGGCTACGAACTTCCAAATTTTCGCCATGAGATAGTAGCATTTGTTCCAATTCGAAATTTGGAATAACTTCAATTTGCAATAGTGCTCCGGCGGTTTCTTTTTTTATTAGTTGTTGCGAATGGTGAACGGGCTTTGTCAGGAAATAGTCGAGGCTTTGTGTATTTACAAAAAAGGTTATTAATTCCGGTGTCTTTGAGTCAGGAATGGTTACGCCAATTACATTGTTGAGAATAGCTTGTAATTCAGACTTTTTGCTCGTGTCACTTTCCTCGTTTAGATGTTCAATTGAAATTATTCGGTCAACGGCAAGGTTGGTGTAATTAAGAAAAGCCTCGTTCCACGAAAATAAGAACCAGCGGTTGCGGTACTCTTTCAGGAATAGGGGGCTTAAAGAAAACTCCCGAGGGTTGTTGTATTTAAAGGGCTGGTAACGAATAATGGCTTTTTTGCCGTCTTTAAGCAAATTGTATATACTGCCCAGAAGGTCGATGTTTTTATAATTTGGGTTGTGTTCAAAATTTACGAGCGTTTCACGGTTGCTCTGTAATATGTTTTCTTGAAGTTTGCTTAGCATCGATTGCATTTCGCCATAAAGTGGCAAATGCCGGAATTGCTTTAAAATGGTTACCGCTTCGCTTAGGTTTTCGATATCGGTTTCATTCAACGGGTTATTATCTATGGAGTAGTCAGAATCGGCATAAGAATAATGCCCGTCCTCACAAATAATGGGAGCGGCAAAGCCTCTGGGTGGATCGCTACGCATAACGCTAATGTCGTTTTGTACAGATCGTTTACTAATCCCTTTGGTTATTCCAAACTGCACATACATTTCATCCGAAATGGAGTCAATAAGATTGTTCAGTGTCCACATGCGCCCGGTATTGAGCAAGCAGCGATTAATAACACGGTATCGGAAACTGGCGTTTTTGTTGACTGGCATAAATAATTCTTTAGATGATAAGAAAAAACATTCAATGCAAATACATTGCACGTTAAATTTATATATTTGTAGTAAAAAGTTCAATATTTTATGGAAATAAGTGGTAAAATAATAAAAATAGCGCAGCCTGTAATCGATATTTTTTTTCACAATAAAAATAACCCGATGCAAAAACACTGCACCCGATGGATATATACTTGTAATAAATTTAAAAACATAAAGCTATGCGTACATTTTTTTTAATAATCGGTTTACTAACAATAAGTTTAAGTGTATTTAGTCAAGGTTTAGAAAAAGATGAATATTATACTCTGTTTTCTTCAATACCTCCTGATAAAATAAAAACAGATGAAAAAATGGTCATTACATTAGGATATGTTCAATACTCAAACGATACTATATTTACGAGTATTGCATTTATGGCGGACGAGGTAGAGCATTTTACTGAGGCATTTCAAGTAGTTAAAGTAAACAATAAACATGTAGAAGAATATGGTAAAGTAGTGGAATATATTTGTTTAAACGAAGATGATGTTAAAATTATAATATCAAATTTTAAACAAAAACAGTTTAATCTACTATCTATAATTATAGATGCATATGATTTTAATACTACTATAGTTATAGAATAAAAACTATTCACTTGTTTATTAACTTCATGGTCAAAGCTTTTCTGTGCTGAAAAAATAGATTTTTGTAAAAACGATTTGCTTTTCCAATAAGTTTTCATAATTTGCACGTTACAATTTTTAGAAATGGAAAAACTCAAAGGTAGAATTATTGAGATTTTGGAGCCGGAGGAGGGTGTAACGGCAAAAGGTAAAAAGTGGGTCAGTCAAAAAATGATAATACTCTGTGATGATGACCAGGAGTATGTTTGCCTCAATACATCTACTCAAATTATAGTTAAATATAGCTACAAAGAAGGAAAAAATATTGAAACGGATTATCTCATCCGCAGTTTTAAACACGCCGAGAGATGGTTTACAGATGTTGAATGGTGTAAAATAGAGGAAATTGTAGAATTTAGTTTATAACCATGAAAACAATCATTCAAGGAAAAATCATTGAAATCGAAAGGCCTGCGGTGGG
>JAWOEM010000291.1:0-6447 GCA_046482785.1 Salinivirgaceae bacterium | reverse complement strand
TTCGAATCGCCGCCGATCGCCGATTGAACGACGTCGCCTTCCCGTCCATCAGCGCCGGCGTCTACGGATACCCCATCGAAAAAGCCGCCACCATCGCCGTCAAGACCGTCGGGGAATGGGCCGAACCATTGCACTGGAAGCAATTTTGGCCAACAAGGTTAAAACCATACTCACGGCGCTCGGAATTATTTTTGGAGTAGCCGCCGTAATTACAATGTTGGCCATAGGGAATGGTGCCCAACAAGAAATTCTCGAACAAATGAAACTCGTTGGAGTCAATAACATTATTATACAGCCTGTATATGAGGACGAAAATGAAGATAACGATACCGAAGACGAAAACAAAAATAATAAGTTTAGTCCGGGTCTTACACTAAATGACGCTAAAGGAATAAAAGATGTATTTAGTAGTGTAAAAGAAGTTTGCCCGCAGGTCATTCAAACCAAAACCCTTATCAGACGCGGGAAATCGGAAAAGGTTAAGGTGATAGGTACACGCAACAATTACTTTGCATTATTCAATAAAGAATTATCCGAAGGCCAATACTTCAATGAATACCAAGTTGAACGCGGACTGCCAGTATGCATTATTTCTGAGCAGATTAAGATCTCGGTATTTAAAAACCAAAATCCAATTGGTGAGGATATAAAGTGCGGAGATATTTGGCTCAAAGTTATTGGTGTAACCCGCCAAAGACAAGTAGGCAAAAAAGCCGATAACCTGGGATTGATTAAAGACGATATGGTTGTTTACACACCGGTACAAACCATGATACTACGATTTGTAAACAGATCGTTAATCACCAAAAGTCAAATTCAGGCTGAGAACGAACATGATGATGAAGTGCAAGCCACAACCAACAAAAATTACCATCAGCTCGATAAACTAATTGTGCAAGTCCACGAAAGTGAACAGCTAAAGCCTACAGAAGAGGTTCTGACACACATGCTACGCAGGTTGCACAATGGAGTAGACGATTTTGAAATTATAGTGCCTGAACTATTGCTCCAGCAACAGCAAAAAACACGCGATATTTTCAATATGGTACTTGGTGCCATTGCCGGAATTTCGTTGCTTGTGGGCGGAATTGGCATCATGAATATTATGCTGGCCACCGTAATGGAAAGATTTAAGGAAATTGGAATACGTATGGCTGTGGGTGCACGAAAAAAAGATATCCTAACGCAATTTGTAGCCGAAGCTTCGCTCATTAGTTTGAGCGGAGGAATTATTGGCGTGATGCTTGGCATCATTTCATCGCATTTTGTGACAACCATTACAGAAATCATCACCATTGTATCGGCTTGGTCGGTTTTTATTTCCTTTGGCATTTCGGTGGCCATCGGTATTTTGTTTGGCTACATGCCCGCACGTAAAGCCGCCTCGCAAGACCCCATTGTATCATTAAGAAGCGAATAACTATGATCATAAAAAAATGCTTATCCATCGCCCTGTTTGCATGGATGATACTGACACTAGTGCCGCATCGGGCTACAGCCCAAATGCAACAATTACTTTCCCTCGAAGATGTGGTACAAATGGCCAAAGAGCAGTCGCCACGCGCCATTATGGCAAAGCATACCTTTAAGGCATCGTACTGGAGTTTTCGCTCCTACAAGGCCAATTATTTGCCATCGCTTTCGCTGAATGCGGTTCCTTTCGACATGAACCGCTCATACCAATCCATTACACTCGACGATGGAAGCGACAGTTTTGTTGAGCGCAGCTCTGTTTCCAATAGCGGAAGCCTTGAAATTAACCAACGAATAGCCCCAACCGGTGGCGATTTATACCTCAGCTCCACACTCGAGCGGGTTGAACTTTTATCGGGCGACAAAACCACAACCTACCTCATAGCTCCGATAAAAATAGGATACCGGCAGCCCTTAGTGACGTTTAACGCCTATCGATGGGATCGAAAAACTGAACCTCTGCGTTACCGCGAAGCCGAACGCCAATATTTGTCCACAATGGAAGAGATTGCCCGCACTGCGGTCAGCTATTTTTTCGATTTGGCGTTGGCACAAATCAACAAAGAAATTAGCGAAAGTAACTTTTACAATAACGACACCCTCTACAAAATTGCTCAAGGCAGATACAACATGGGCACCATAGCCAAAGATGAGCTGTTGCAAATGGAACTGTCGTTTCTCCGGTCGCGTAAAGCATTTAATGAGGCCGATCTGAATAGGAAAGTAGCCCGTTTTCGCCTGAAATCGTTTCTGGGAATTACATCCGATGCGCCCATCAGGTTAAACGTTCCCAATCAAACCCCGCAAATATCTATTGATGTAGATACAGCGCTACACTATGCTATGGAACAAAATCCGCAGATGCTTCGTTTGGAAAGGGAAAGAATTGAAGCCAACCGAAATGTGGCTCAGGCCCGCGCCGAGAATTTGTTTAACGCAAACCTGAATGCCACAATGGGACTCAATAAGTACAATAAGAATTTAGACAATCCGCTCTCTGATCTCGAAAATTCGCAAATGGTTTCTGTGGGAATTTCTGTGCCTATACTCGACTGGGGCGTTGGAAAAGGGAAGTATGAAATGGCAAAATCGGAGCGCGAGTTAAGTCTGATAAACATTGAGCAAAGCCGTGTGGATTTTGAGCAAGAAATATTTCTGGAAGTTGCTCGTTTTAATATGCAAGATGAGCAGTTGCTAATTGCAGCAAAATCGGATACCATTGCCCAAATACGATACGAAATCACCAAACAACGTTTTAAAGTGGGCAAAGTGAGTATACTCGACTTAAATACAGCCCTTTCGGAAAAAGATGTAGCGCGCCGCGACTATGTTGCTGCTGTACGAAACTACTGGAACAACTACTACAAAATAAGAGGGTACACGCTTTACGATTTTTTAGAAAAGAAACAATTAAAAACCGATTATCGGGAATTAATCGATAATTGAATATTGACCTCACACCTTTTCAAATATGGCTCAAGTATATAACTGCAAGCCATATAAAACTTTTTTTGTTGAGAAATAAATAAAACGAATATCTATCTCTGTTTTTGTATTAAATTGTTAATAACCGAAATGATTTGTATTTTTTTTTTCAATCTGCTTGTACTCCCTCAACGTACTTTACATGTTGAATTAAAAAGAAAAAATTTATTATTATGAGAATTAAACACTTATTTTTTGTAGCAGTAGCAGCAATTCTTTTATCGAGTTGTACCGCCACGCACCAAAGCATGCGTGAACCAAATGCAAGAGTTGAATTCCAAAAAAACGATTTTGAATTTTCGCAGCAGGTTAGCGGAACAGCGACAACCACGCGAATTTTAGGAATTGATTTTGCCAGATTATTCAATAAAGAAAAAACACGCATTGAGAAAGATGGAACCGCTGAAATAATAGACTTAGCAGCAATTCCAATTATTGGTAACTACGTTGTAGATCCCACCTACAATTACGCTCTTTACGATATGATGTCGAAAAACAGTGGCTACGACGTGGTTTTTTACCCATCGTTTGTAAAAACAGACAAAAAGCCTATCGGACTTGGTTTTCTCTACAAAATAACTACTGTAGAAGCCAAAGCGAAACTGGCCAAAATCAAGAAATAAACTAAAAAGAGGGTGTCCGCAGGACAATAAGCAAGATTTTCAGCCGCTTTTCACTCCTGCTCAAAGGAGGAAAGCAGCTGAAAATCAAGCCCTCCCTACAAGTGTAGGCAAGGCTTGACTTTTATTTTTTAACAATAGTTTTTTAGATACTCTTGTTTCTATCCATCGCTATAAGATAAAATCGGTATTTAAGAAATTCGATTCTTTAGAATCCAATACTTCCCTCAATATTTTTTTATTCAATTCATTCTCTTTTAATGCTACCATGCTTCGAATGGAGAATACTTTCAGGGCATCGTTAACAGATAATGTTCCCTCGGCAGAGTCTTTTCTCCCGGTAAAAGGAAAAACATCCGGACCTCTTTGGCATTGTGAGTTAATATTTACCCGGCATACCTGATTTACAAGTGTGTCGGTAAGTGTGGCTATTAGTGTTTGGTCTTCACCAAAAATACTGGCCTGTTGGCCAAATTTCGATTCAATCACATACTTTAGCGGAACATTAATGTTGTTGAACTTAACGATAGGGATTATTGGTCCAAACTGCTCCTCATGATAAATGCGCATATCCTTATTTACGTTGGACAACACCACGGGAAAAAATGACGTTTCGTTAATAACTCCTCCTTTTTTATTGCAAATAACCGCCCCCTTCTCCACTGCATCGTCAACTAAGGCGGTTAGCCATGCGGGCTTGTCATGCTCAGGCAAAGGAGTTAAGTCAACATTGGCATCCCAGGGCATTCCAAGCTTTAGGTTATCAACCTGCTTTGTAAATTTTTCAAGAAATGCATCATAAATATCCTCATGCACAAACAGTATTTTTAACGCAGTACACCGCTGACCATTGTAGGAAAGCGTTCCCGTAACGCATTCTTTTACAGTATTGTTAATTTCTGCATCTTGTAAAACAATTCCCGGATTTTTTGCTTCCAGCCCCAACACCGATTTTAACAGGTGTGGATATGGATGCTGCTTTTTGAGAATATCGGCCACCTTGCAGGAGCCAATAAAAGCCAGCACATCAACTTTTCCCGATTTCATTATGGGCGCAATTACTCGTTGGCCTTCGCCATAGACCATATTTACCACACCCTTGGGAAATGCCTCTTGAAATGCATGTAACAGTGGCGAATGAAGCAATACACCCAATTTAGGTGGTTTAAAAATAGCTGTATTCCCCATAATCAATGCAGGGATTAATGTCGTAAACGTCTCGTTTAGCGGGTAATTAAATGGACCCATGCACAACACAACCCCCAAAGGCGCTCGCCGAATTTGAGCGATTATTCCTTGCTTAATGACCATTCTTGAGGCATCTCTATCGAGCTCTTTTAACGCCTCTATTGTGTCAACAATATATTCGACCGTCCGATCAAACTCTTTTTCAGAATCTTTCAGGCTTTTGCCAATTTCCCACATTAACAAATTCACCACCTGCGATCGCTGTTTTTTCATGAGGGAGACAAACTTGGTAAAACAACCAATTCGTTCCTTAATGCTCATTTTCGGCCACTCTCCTTGTCCGTGATTATAAGCCTCAGTAGCACTTTCCAAAGCAGAAAGAGCCGTTTTTTCGTCCATTAACGGATAAGAACCTATCCGGTTGGTCACTGTATCTCCCTCTTTAAAGTAAATTGGAGAATACACCTGTTCAAAATCACCGTCCCATTGATGTAGCTCGCCATTAATCAAATACTCTTTTTGAATAATTGGCGATGGTAAACGATAATCATCAGGAATTTCGTTTTCCAATGGAAATTTCGTTTTTTGTTTCATAGTGCATACGATAACTTTCGATATTAAAGACCATGAAGATAAGAAATAAATTGAATTAAACAACGTATGGCCTTCTTTTTTGATAGCGATACAAAACTTTTTTGAGCACCTATCCACCCATGAACCTTTTTTGCGGGGATACCCAAACGTTTTTGCATATCCTATGTGCATTTCGCTTTAAAAAAAATTGTACTTTCGCATACTCAAAAAGCTTTCAATAATCAGATGTGCCAAAAAATGCACAAGGTAGTATACAAAATCAGCAACCTTAATAAATCCAAAATGGGAAGAACAATTTTAAGACTATTAATACTAACAATCGTATTTTCGCTTACGGGTTGTGCCGTCAGGTACAAACGCATAAGTCCAACGATTTTAGATTATGATTCGCATAATCTGAAGAATGGAATAAGCATAGCATACAAATTTGATGTATTAAAAATAAGGGGGAACCAGCGATATGCAAGAAAGGCACGTAAAAAAAATGTTAAACTCATTGCAGTTAAAATAACAAATAACACTGATTCAATTA
This sequence comes from Salinivirgaceae bacterium, assembly GCA_046482785.1. Lineage (GTDB taxonomy): Bacteria > Bacteroidota > Bacteroidia > Bacteroidales > Salinivirgaceae > Salinivirga. The sequence goes on along the minus strand of JAWOEM010000291.1, from coordinate 555 downwards.
TCAACATAGGAAAGCAAGCGGCATTCTTTTCTGGAGAAAACCTTGTGCAGCCAATGGAACCTTTAGACACTAAAGAAACCATAAAGCAAAGTGGCGCCGTCTACTTGCCTTATTTCTTACTTTCTTTTTTACGGCTATACACTTCCGACGGCAATTCCGTAAAATCATATCCCATTGGTCTTGCCATAGGTCCCGCACTAGCAGTGGGAAATATGTCCATTGCCGGATCGGCAAATAAAAAGCTTTTTAACGAACTTAATGATTTTAACATATTAAGAAGAGATATTAAACAAGGAGAAACTGTGTACGGCATTATAGGGGTTCGAAGTATGCCATACGGTGAATTTTCATTAAAACTGATAAAATAGCAAAAATCAAATAATCCAATTAGTTATATAGTCTTGGCAAGAAAACTACCTGTTTTTGGGTGTGCCCAGTAATAAAACTCCAAGAACAAGGCTTGTTCGTTTTGAAAATCAAGGCGCTTACTTTCGTAAGTAACTGTTTTCAAAATGAACATAAAGCAGTTATTGGAGTTTTCTCATATATAACTTC
>JAWOEM010000268.1:0-7148 GCA_046482785.1 Salinivirgaceae bacterium | reverse complement strand
GAAAAACCAGTATTGCGCCCAGTAGTGATATTATAAACCACCAGTAGTGTTGTAGAAATTCATAGGATTCGAACATGGCTATTTTCCTCCTTCCTGGTCTTTTGGACCAATTTTAATTTGACGTATTAGAATTTTTATCTCAGCAATTAGCAGTGCTGTAAAGATGGCTGCAAATAACCAAAAGGTGATTTGCACCGAACTGGCATCTATTTGCGACACAGCTGCTACCGTGGGAAGTATGTCTTGTATTACCCAAGGTTGGCGGCCCACTTCAGCCACAATCCAGCCCGTTTGCGATGCAATGTAGGCCAGCGGAATGCTAAACAGTGCTGCCCATAAGAACCATTTTTGCTTCTCCAGATTGTTTTTATAAATAAAGAACAGGGCTATTGCAAAAAGGGCAATAAACAGAAAGCCCAATGCTACCATAATGTGGAAACTGTAAAACGTAAGCGGCACGTTGGGAATGATGCTTGCCGGGTCGTTTAGGTAACCGTAGCCGAAATACTGGAAGTTCTCCTCCAATGTAATGCGATGCTCTTTTGCTTTGGCTTCATTGCCTGCCTCTTTGGCTTTACGGAAATCGGCAAGTGCGTTAATGGCAATCTTTCCTCTTTTAATTTTTTCTTCGGCTGAAATGTCTTTCACCGTTACACCATTTTTGTTGGTGTAATCGTACCCTTCAACAATATCTTTTACCCCGGGTACAAATGCATCGGCATCCCTGTAGCTTAGTAGCGACAGCATTTTTGGTATTTCAACTTTAAACAGAAAGGCATCCTTGTCGTCGTTGTATTCTTTACCGGGTGTGAGTGCCCCAACAGCAACTAATCCGGCGCCTTCTTGGCCTTCATAAAGACCCTCCATAGCTGCCAGTTTCATGGGTTGCTTTTGTGCAACCTCATAGGCACTTCCATCGCCGGTCATTACTAAGAACAGACTTGTAATGAGCCCGAAAACCGATGCTACTATAATGCTTCGTTTGGCCAGTAGTTTATGGCGCCCGCGAATCAAAAACCAAGCACTGACTCCCAGTACGAAAATTGAGCCCAGTACATAGCCCGAAGAAATAGTGTGCAGAAACTTGTTAATGGCCACCGGAGAGAGAAATACTTCCCAGAAGTTCTCCATCTCGTTCCGTGCTGTTTCGGGGTTAAACTTCATACCGGTAGGAAACTGCATCCAGCCGTTTGCAACTAAAATCCATAGGGCAGAGAGGTTGGCTCCAAATGCCACCAACCAGGTGGATACCAAGTGGAATTTTTTGCTGATTTTGTTCCATCCGAAAAACATGACAGCAATAAATGTGGACTCTAAAAAGAATGCCATAATACCTTCGATGGCCAATGGCGCCCCAAAAATATCGCCCACAAACCAGGAGTAATTCGACCAATTGGTGCCGAACTCAAACTCCAGAATTAATCCAGTAGCCACGCCTATGGCAAAGTTGATACCGAATAGGGTCATCCAGAACTTGGTAATGGTTTTCCATTCCGGATTGCCCGTTTTTACGTAAATGGTCTCCATTATGGCCATTATAAATGCAAGTCCCAACGTTAGGGGCACAAACATCCAATGATACATAGCAGTGAGGGCGAACTGCGCCCGAGACCAATTTACCAATGAAAGGTCTACATTTTCAATCATAACTTATTGGTTAGGTTTGGTTAGTTGCTCAATAATGTATTTGCTTTTTTCTTCCTCTGTTTCAAATCGTGTTTCTAAAATGTCGGGAAAAAAGAACACTTTTAATATGCCAAACATAATGAATAACTTTAACAAAATAAGTATCCAAAGTTGTACTCCGTATTTTGGCATGTCTCTGAACCCATTGTAATAGAATAGATATATGCGTTTAAATATATTTGGGCGCTTGTTCATAGTGGGTAGGTTTGGTGAGTTTGAGTTCGGTTATTGTTCATTAAATAAAAGTCTCACTCTATAATGCTTTTGCTACAAATAATGTTTAACTATTTTTCAAGTGTTGTGGCAATTTACAAATCTTTTCCGGCTTATTCAATTCGTCCGAAATCGTTTTTGCGAAGTTTAAATTTTTGATATCTAGCTTGTTTTAAATTTAGTTGCTCTCGTTCTATTAGTTTTAGAGTGGCTGGTATTTTTTTGAAATTTATAATTATTCTAAATTATTTTCAATGGCGTTTTCTCGTTCCTTTTCCATCCCAATGTGGTAAATAATATAGAGCGCAGCTACATAAAATGGCAATAATGGAATTTTGTATCGCACCAAAGCGCCAAAATTGGCTGTGGTGAGTCCCACCGAAAAAGCAAATAGTATACTGTAGACCATGCAGAACAACACAACCGGTCTGTCGAACATAATGGAGATTGTTCGAATGAAACCCACTTTGTATATGACCCAAAGTAGTAATAAAAGCAGAAACGAGTTTTCGATACCTGAAATGAACATAACCGGGTTGTTGGCTTCAGTTATAAAAGGGCGGTAAAGCCCGGCAATTATGGCTTTTGGTGCTTTTGAAAAAATGCTTCCTAATGATGGGTCGAGTTCTCCAATGTCGAAGCTGTTTGCGCCGTAATAGTCGCGCGCTAAATCATCTTGGGTTACAATGGCTTTTTCCAGCAGTGCATCCATCGATGAGTAGTAAGAGCCCACGTAACTGCCCAACGAAAAAATAATGTACTGCCCAAGGCCGAAAAACATGAATGCCAGTAGCGGGAGAATTAGAATACGGAAAAAGATGCTTTTTAATCGAGTCATAAAATGGAACAGCATCCAAACCAGTATACCACCCACTAAAGCAAATAAAATATATGCTTTTATAGAGATTAGCACATAGGCACTTACCAAAATGGCTAAAAGATGAAAAACCGGGCGTTCCCGTTTGAAAAATATTTTGTAAAATGCGTAGACCAGCCAACCCGTGGCTGCCATGGTGTACGAATCTTTAAGTATACCCGACCCCCAGAAAGCTACAGAAGGTATGAATAGTACAGCAATAGCAAAAAACTTTTCGTTTTTGGGGTACTGTTCGGTAAACATTAAATAAAGTTTCCATATTCCACTGTAAGTGATAATAGCCGTAAGAATCGATGCTTGCAAGAAGCTTCCGGTTGTAAATAGAAGAACTACTGACGTAAATCGTACAACAGTAAACGAGTTTGGATCGTGGTAGTAAATTGGGTAACCCGTAGAATTGTTAAATGCACTGAAGTTTTCGGGAGTTAAATTATTGGCGAGAATGCTAAAGTAGGCTCCCGCATCTTGAAAAAATAAGCTGCGCATGGCCATCGCACTTCTGAAATATCCGGTAGTATCGCCACCACCATAATAGAAAATGTAAATTCCGCAAAGGGCAAGCGCTCCTGCAATTTTATAAAGAAGCCCCCAATGGTAATACCGATAGGCGCTGATATTTTCATGCTTGCGCTCAATTCTGATAGCTATAACCCAAGCGAAAACAATTAGTACAGGTACGAAAAGCGCATCCCAAATTGAGATATAGTCCATGCGGAGTTCTTTTGATTAAAATTTTCGGTACAATCCATCAGCGCAAAAATGCAATGAATCTCCCGATGTTTGTTGGCAAATTTATAAAATATGTGGGCTAATTATAGTTTTCTGTACATCAGTTTTCGCCAAATAAAGTGTATTTATAACGATGAGAGGCTATTTGGTGGAAGAATGTTTTTATATCGTAAATGAAAGAATACATTTCATATATGCGTAAAAAAGGACTGTTAAAAAAGCTTGAAAAAGCTTTTTTGAACAGTCCTTCCCTTGGAATATACTCCTTTTAATAATTCGTTTTTTCTATTTCGAAGTAGGCTTGCGGATGACTGCAAACTGGACAATTTCTCAGTGCTTTTTTGCTTTCGTGCACATGTCCGCATTTGCGGCAAACCCATCTTACTTTTTCTTCTCGTTCAAAAACTTTCTCGTTTTCCAGATTCTCAAGTAACTTACGATATCGGGCTTCGTGGTCGGCTTCAACTTTAGCAATAAGTTTAAAAGTGGTTGCTATTTTTTTAAAGCCTTCTTCTTCTGCAATTTTTGCAAATTCCGGATATAGTTCAGACCATTCTTCGTTTTCACCATCTGCTGCAGCTTTCAGGTTTTCGGCTGTTGTGCCAATTACGCCCGCGGGGTATGAGGCTGTTATTTCTACCATTCCACCTTCCAGAAATTTGAAGAATGTTTTGGCATGTTGCTGCTCTTGTGATGCTGTTTCGAGGAAAAATTCTGCTATTTGCTCGTAGCCCTCTTTTTTGGCAACTTTTGCAAAAAATTCATATCTGTTTTTGGCTTGCGATTCTCCGGCAAACGATTTTAATAGGTTCTGCTCTGTTCTTGTTCCTTTTATTGACTCCATGATGTACGGTTTATTTGATTTAGAATTTTTAATGCCCGAATATAGTTGTTTACAATTTACAAAACGAATCAAAATAATTGTTTCAGAGCATTGAGTTTATTTTCTCACTTTTTGCACAAACTCTTCAACTTCAGGAACGCCTCCCTGATAGACAAGATATCCGTTGTAGGGTTCCCGCTCGGTAATTTCATCATTTATTGGCGTAAGCATAAGCTCCTTCACCTTTTTCGGATCGTCAGTTTGCCCTAATACCCACCCCAATTTGATGAACGCCACTTCCGGCAGCATGTTTCCGGCGGGTACAATTCCGCGTGCCATCATATCGCGACCGGTATCGTACACAAACATGTGCACATAACCCCAAATGGTTTGGAGCGTCATGTACATGTGCACTCCTTTTTCGTGTGCACGTTCAATGGCCGGGTACAACTCTCTGTTTACGTGCCCAAGTCCTGTGCCTACGAAAACAATGCCTTTATATCCCTGATCTACCAATGCGTCTATCGTGCCGGGTTTCATGCCCGGATAATAGTACAGCATGGTTACCTGATCGCTGAAGTAGGGCAATATTTTTACGTCGGTGTCTTTTCTGCGAGGCTTATAATTTTTGTGAATATGATCGATACCCGTTCTACGTACCATTGCCAGTGGTGTATCGCCAATGGTGCGGAATGTGGACCGGTACGATGAGTGCATTTTGCGCACCCGGGTTCCTTTGTGCAATAGTCCGTAATCGTCGGAGGTTGGGCCAAACATCGAAACCATTACTTCTGCAATGTCGCCATGGCCTGCGGCATACATCGCGTGCATCAGGTTTAGGGCCGCATCGGAGCTTGGTCTGTCCGATGAGCGCTGCGAACCTACCAATACAATGGGAATTGGCGGGTTTTGCACCATAAATGTTAGTGCCGCTGCTGTGTGGTGTAGGGTGTCGGTTCCGTGTCCAATAACAATGCCTTCCGTGCCCTTTTCAATTTCTTTGCCTATGGCTTTTGCCAATGCAATGTATTGCGTCGGCCCCATATTTTCGCTGAATACGGCAAATACTTTTTCTGTTTCTAAATTGCAAATATCGGCCAGTTCGGGCACAGCTCCGTAAAGCTCGCCGGGCGAAAATGCCGGAATAACAGCACCGGTGCGGTAGTCGAGCCGCGAGGCAATGGTTCCTCCGGTTCCAAAAAGTTTTACACTTGGCAAACCCTTGGTGTAGGGGAATTCTTTTTCGGGTATGGCGTAATTGGCTTTACTGTACCCTACCTCTTTCATATCTGTAATGGTATCAATGTCGATACCGATGTTGTATCCCGTCGCAATTTTCATTACAATGTGCGTGTCGTCCTGATGCTCGGCACGGGGGAGCACAGTGCCTTCGAAATGGCCGCGTGTGGTTTCCATAACAGCTTTTCCCCATACTCTAACATGGTATTTTTGCAGCATGGCCAAAGCCTTACCTGTGTATCCCTGAAATATATCTTTGTCCATTTTTTACCTTTTTTTAAGTTCGTTCATTAACGTTTTGTACTCCATATTGCCCATGGCGCGGTGGCGCAATTCGCCCATTATCCAGTTGTTTTCGGCTTGTTCGGTTTGTGCCCGGCCTATTTCGCGGTATTTTTCGCGTAAAAAATCTACCGGTGCCAGTATCTCCTCTTTCGAATGCGGCTTATAACGAACATCGGTAAGCACCGAGTCGAACTCCATTTGTGGTTGTTCGTATATAATTGGAAGCATCGGATATAATATATTATTCTTTAATTTATGCTCTTGTGCAAATTTGAATAATCCGTATACAATATCATAACTGAAATTTTGCCCTTTTTTGTAGTGCCCTTCGACAAACTTGAGGTACTGACCGAAAAATACACCGGTAAACAGCGGGTCGTACTTAAGCTCTGTAATGGTTTTATGGATAATCGGGTATAGGTTCTTGCTCAGGATGTAGGTGTAAGTGTCTTGCGGAATATTCCATGCCTGCATCTGCTTGTAGCGTTCTACAATGTCGTTTGGCATGTTTTTCTTCAGTCCTTCGATGTAATCGTTGGTCAGAGGTATGGGTGCCGAATCGGTATCGGGGTACATGCGGTCGGCACCGGGCAGTACACGTTCAAAGATGGTAGTCCCGTTTTCAAACGATTTTCGTGTTTCTTTTGGGACGCCCTCAAATGCCATTTGGCAGCGCTCCTGAATTACTTCCAAAGCGGTTTTTATATCATCTGCCGGAGCCCTGAAAATTAGCATCGCGTCGTCTGGTTTCGCATTGAGGGTTTTGTGTATTTCTTTCCAAAAGGCAGCATCAAACGTGTGGGCTAATTCTTCTGTGTGAAACATATTTGGGAGTTCCAGACATGCAATTACCTTTAAGCGTTCGGACAGTTCATCGGCAAATATTTTTCCGGGTTGTGTAAAGTGCGATAGCAATCCCTTAAAGCCGGGTAACGATACAGCGATGAACTGTTCTCCTGTTTTGGCATATTTTTGTTTAAATGGTTCGGGGAATGGTGTTTTATCAATATTAAGCGGGGTGTGATTAATTTCCCATTTTTCGGGTTCTATTTTTCTTCTTTCCAGCTCCTCTTTAATGGTCAGCAGTGCCCACTGTCTAAAGGCTTCGTTGTGTGTTAGTTCAGGAATCCATTTTGTGTGGGCTACGCCTTTTATTTCTACCCGTGTGCCACCCTTGCAACTCACATTTACATCTTGGCGGCCTGCACCCGGCCCGGTGAGTACTTTGCCGGTGCTTCGGTTAAGAAACCGAATGTAGTCGCAAGCTTCTTTTACTTCGTCGGGGTTGGTCATATC
>JAWOEM010000267.1:0-3444 GCA_046482785.1 Salinivirgaceae bacterium | reverse complement strand
CGGATCCTGAGGCGTTACCAAATCGGATTCTGACCGAGAGCGATGTTTCTGGCCACGCTAAGCGATGCCCCCATTTGCGTACTGGTCATATCGATATTCTGATAGTGCCATTCATCTTCAATATTTGTTTCTATTGCTGTCATTGTTCCATTGGGAGCTTGGGTAAAGGTAAATGCTCCGGGTAGTAATGCATCAAAGTCCGAAGTCATGCTGTAAAATCCTTCCAAATCTACTTGCAGATAATCTGTAATAATTCCCCTATATCCAACCTCGATTAAGTCTTGGGTAAGTAAATCGAGCTCTTCGCCGCCCATATAATATTGGTTGTAATCGAGGGTTACAGGAACACCAAGGGTTGGCTCAAATCCTATAATAGTGCCAGTGTTCAAGGGGTTTTTAAAGTTTGCATAGGAGTTGCCCATAAACGAGCCTCGGTTTGCCCTCGAGTAGGTTGCTCGCACCATGTGGTTGCTGTTAAGTGTATATGCACTTACAAATTGCCACGATAGATACAAGTCGTCAGGTACGTTGTACTTGTCGGCACGCAGTGCTGCAATAATTCGCAATTTGCTTATTGGTTTATAATCGATGCGCATGCTTCCTGCTATTGTTTCCAGTTCTTTGCTTCCGTTAAGTAAGCCCTTATCCAGATCGCCAACGGTATCTACTTTTTCCACGTAGGTTTTATCGTCGTAAGTAGTTGACTGGTAGCTGAATCCGGGGCGTACGGTTAATTCACCTATACCTAAGTCATTAAGAACTAAGTCGTACTCCAAGTTAGCGTTTAATACATCCATGTCGTATTCTATTACGGGCTTAATCATGCGTTTGTGGAGGTTTTGTGTACCTGTGAAATAATTTACCTGCGCCTGAAACCCATATGCACTGGCTTTATAATCTACGTAGCCGGTTTTAGAGTCACGAATTCCAAATGGTGTTGCAAGGTTCTCAAAAAACATGCTTTGGGCTTCGGAGGTTTGGAAGCCACTGTTTATTTCCATGGAAATGTCATCAGTTGGGTCGTAAAATAGGCCTGCGTTGATACTGTATATTTGTCGGCTCAATTTGGGGTTGGGAGATTTGGCGTCGAGCGAATTGTTAAACATGCTCACAAGACTGTCGGCAGGAACATATTCGCCTGACAGGTATTCGTAAAAATCTGTTTGTGAGCGTTCTCTAAAATCGTATGCGCCTGCAAATTTAAAAGCAAACTTGTCGCTGGTGCGATTCAGAAAACTAAAATTGCCAAGATATGTATTGTTGTTGCCCGCTTCAATATTGCCGTGCAAGTGCTCGCCGTGTTCGTTTGGGTTACGTGTAATAATATTAATTACGCCTGAAACAGCATTGGGGCCGTACAGTGCACTTGATGCTCCTCTAATTATTTCAATGCGCTCGATGTCGGTCATTGCTACCGGAATCGATTCCCAAATTGTACCGCCATTAATGTAATTGAATACAATACGTCCGTCGACCATGACCAAGGTCATCATGTTTTCGGAGAAATGCGAAAAGTTTCCCGGAGGCAAGTTGTCGTTTCCTCTAATATGCACATCGAAGTTTCCGTTCGATTCTTCGCGAACAACCATTCCCGGTACGAGCCTGAATAGCTCTTCATAAGTTGTTGCTCCGGTGAGTTTTATCTCTTCTTTTGAAATAACTGTAGTCGAAAGTGGCGATTCAAATACGCTTTCGCCTTTTTTGGAGGCCGAGCTAACCTCGCGGTTTAAAGCCATTTTTAAAAGTTCATCTGTCGATATTCCAATGGACTCTGCCAATCCCTTTAACTTGTCAAAGGGCATATCCAATAGCTCGTCGTAGCTAATTTGCATGAGTTCTTTTTGGGTCATCTTCGAATAATCTTTCTGCTCTTGAGCGTTGGTGGTTAGCGTTGTAACCATCAGTAGCATCAATATAAAGGGTATATATTTCTTCATTTTTTCGATTGTTTTAGTGATTTAATACGTGGAGTAATGACTGTTTTAGTATAAATAATAATATTTCAGGGGTGCTAATTCACCACTTTTCCCAGTGAGTAGAGGGCTGCGTTGACTTTTAGCTTTTGCACCTCCAATGTACTCTTATTGATCTCAAAATCTTGTTTTCCTCCTGAAAGAATGTAATTAATTCCGGCTCCTTTTCTTCCCAGTCCCGGTTTATCAGTTATTATTAGTGTCCCCTTACCATTTATTTGGGCTTGCGCCGATTCTAAAGAGGCACTTTTTTCTGTGGGGATGAATAAGATATGGCAGCCGCCAATATCATTAATCGAGTTGTATACCTTAACCTTAATAGGCTGGTCTCCAACTTTTTTCTTCGACGAAATAATGTCTAACTCTTTCTTCATCGGGGAATTACCCAAAATTCCGATGACAAATTCGCCCGACTCCATACCGGATGGCCATTCAATGTACTTGGTAAAGTTGTACATAAACAGTGCTTTAAACTTTTCGTTTTGGGCATTGGAACTTACTGCCAAACCAATTAAAAGCAGTGTGAATAAACTAATAAAGATTCGTTTCATAAACGTGACATTTAAATTAGATAGTGTTACAGGGATGCAAAAATGTTATATATTTTTGACAAATACTATAAAAACAGCGTTCTTCACATTTCATTAATATAAAAGTTGTTTTTTTAGGAGGATATTCATAAAAAATAGCTTTTTATTTACTCGGTGGAATCAAATTTATGAATAATATAAATCAAATGGAAAAAAAATATTCTCAGCATCCAGACAAGGAGCTTGCGTCTACTGTCTCTTTCATACAAAAGGTTATTGGCGATTATAAGCCACAAATTGGAATTATTTTGGGCACCGGGCTTAGTGCTGTGGCGGAACAAATGGATGTGCACCATACCATTAGTTACGATAAAATTCCGCACTTCCCCGTTTCAACCGTAGAGTCGCATAGCGGGAAGTTAATTTTCGGCTATTTGCAAGGCAAGTCAGTAGTTGCTATGCAGGGGCGTTTTCACTATTACGAAGGCTACTCCATGCAGCAGGTTGCCTGGCCGGTGCGGGTATTAAAGGCAATAGGAATTTCTTGTTTGCTCATTTCTAATGCTGCCGGAGCTTTGAATCCAAAATTTAAGAAGGGTAGCCTTATGTTGATTAACGATCACATCAACTTTTTATTTAATAATCCTCTGATAGGAAAAAATCAAGAGGAGTGGGGGCCGCGGTTCCCCGATATGAGTGAGCCATATTCGGTTGAATTACAATCGGTGTTTACGAAGGCAGCACAAAAATTGAATATCTCTTTACAAAAAGGAGTCTACGCCGCTATGCAGGGACCCATGCTCGAAACACGCGTAGAATATGCCATGTTGCGAAAATTGGGCGCCGATGCCGTAGGTATGAGTACCCAACCCGAGGTTACTGTAGCTAAGCACATCGAGCTGCCATGTGCTGCTGTTAGTGTCCTAACCGACGAGTGCGAT
>JAWOEM010000138.1:0-14743 GCA_046482785.1 Salinivirgaceae bacterium | reverse complement strand
AACAACATTATCTCCTTTCTCAGAAGATAAAATTGAAAAATTGTTTGCAACACATTTTTTTATCTCTTCATCAATTATTGTAACCCGTGTAATAAATGGCGTATATTCCAGCCCCCATGAATCGATCCGGCGGTAGAGTAACAACCGGTTCATTTAGAAGCGCTTTAGCGACGCTTTCACCAAGGTTCCTTTTATGCAGTGGATTGTATGGATCGGATCTCTTTGCCATGTGTTGTTCCTAGCTGATTTAGTATACTCTTTCCGACCGTTCTTGCAAGTTCTACCGGAACGGCATTTCCGATTTGCCGCATAGCCTCGGTCCAGGATCCGGCAAAATAGTAGTCGTCTGGAAACGTTTGAATTCGTGCGCTCTCCCGCACGGTAAAATACCTAAGCGTACCGTCGTCGAGCCGAACCATGTTCTCGCCCCCTGGGACTCCGTGGTCTCCCGCTTTCAACGTTTTCGAAGGCTCATCCATCAAACTCCCCGTATGTCCGGGATACTCCCTTGCGCCAAGGCGCAACTCATGATTTGCAACTTGCTCAGATGCTTGTCGATCCCGCGGGTCCGGCAGTCCAAGCAGAGCGTCGCGTACAGTATGCCATCGATTCTCCAGGATTCCGGTCAAAGCATAATCGTGTCGCAACATTTCTACACGTTTTCGATAGCGTTTGGGAATTTCCGGTATTAGACGTTTGGTTATACGATGCTCGTCCCAGTAACTTCCGTCAATCCATTGACTCCAAAGAAGAGCGTCTAAGGAGTTTGTGGCCTCTGGGAAAGACCATTCGAGATCAAAGTCTGTAAAAAAATCATTATCAACATAAGTTGTACTAACATCATCGATGTAGTCGGTAAATGTTAGGCGTCCCCCATACTCCAGTCCTATGCTAATTTTTTGTGTCAGTGGATACTTAAAGCCAAAGCCAAGGGGTATAGATAATTGTAAACGACCATATTTGTCACGTGTAGAAACTTTCCCCTGCCCTTCTGTTCCAATAGGCTGTAGGTTATACCATTTTCCATCGGGCCCTTTGGCTTGTGGATTAAACCAAAACACATTAATACCGGTAAATACATAGGTATTTAAGTTAAGGCTGGCCAACGAAAAACCACCTCTACGCGAACGTCTGTAACTACTGATTCGTTCTTTAATTATTGAATATTCGGCTTGAAAGCCCAGCTCAATAATGGGTGCCCGGAAATGCAAGTTCCGCTTGTAACGGTATTCATTACCGGAGCGGGAGTCGTCTCCATTAAGGTATCCAAAGGATAGCGCTCCTTTAACCGCCAATGGCTCCAATATTTTATATCGTAAACCGGCAGACATGAGTGGCCGCGTGGCAGAAAAATTAAAATCTTTCCAAAACGTACCACCCGGCCCATCGCTTCCTCCTAGCTCTCCAAGAAAGTTTGTTGCCCCTAATCCACCGTAGAGTTCATATCGAGTTCTCTTCCAGCGCATACTCTGCGACATGACAAAAGTAGGCAAAAGGAATAGTATAAGGCTAATTGCAAATAATCTCTTCATTCGATCGAATTTAAATAAGCTGTGATGTTCCAATTTGTAAAAATATACATATTTACTAATCTATCAAAAGCCTATGGCAATTTTAGGTATAATTTATGGTTTTTCCATCTCATTTTGACTAACATATCAATTCCGTTTATCAATCCCCCACATTAGTTTGTTGCGGATAGTACTGAAAAATGAATGCCCCTCAATCTTAACAACATTAATGTAAAAATCAGCCCTACTTAGCGTAAAAGTTAAATCGCGCTCAAAATAAAAACTTCTGGCGTCGAGTGAGGCAATATGAGTAGTCGACCGACTTTCTACAGTCATTTTTATTTCGTGAGCAGAATCAACAACCAAAGGTCTTACAGTTAAATTATGTGATGCTATAGGGCTAATAATAAAATTATTTGATTCGGGTACCACAATGGGGCCTCCTACCGACAATGAATAGGCGGTAGATCCGGTTGGGGTTGAAACAATTAAGCCATCGGCCCAGTAGGTGTTGAGAAATTCGCCATTAATCCATGTATGAATTTTTATCAGCGTTGCTTTGTCGCTTTTGCGAATAGTAAAATCGTTCAAACCATAATTAAATGAAGAATCGATGAAACCTGATGCATCTAACTTAATTAAAGCTCTTTTTTCGATAGTGAACTTATTTTGATAGACTTGCGCCAATGCTTGTTCAATTTCATTCAGGGCGATGTCGGCCAAAAAACCTAATCGACCAATGTTTACACCTAAAATGGGTATTTCCTTATTGCGGACATAAGTGACAGTTTCGAGAAAGGTTCCATCCCCACCCAAACTAATCATCATATTCCAATGCGCATCGACCTCCCTATGTGAGTCGAACCAAGCATTGGGCTCCACCTCTAACAGCGAAAGACAATCGTCATCACACACATGTTTGTATAAAAAAACCGTAACGTTTCTTTCTGTAAGAAATGTCATAATTTTATTTAACACGGAAATCGACGATTTTCCAATACTCCTACTATATATTCCAATTATCATGTTTGCATTTCACTATTTTCCGTTTCGGAAATCTTATTTTATCAATATCAGAAAGTAAAAATAAATCCTGTATCAGTAACAAATCCAGCATCTTTTGAAATAAAAAGCATCTTTCGGCAAGATTTGTTATACTCTCCCGAGGGCGAATATAAGTAATAATTTGCGCCGAGATCGTATTCTCTTTTTATATTTTCATGACAAAGCAAAATATTTGCCCGGAACCGAAAACTTTTGCAAGGATTTTGAACGAAAAATAAAATCCTTGATGAATTTAGGAGTAACCGAATGCACTTTCTATATCGGCTAATTGGCTCAATGCGCCACCCCACAACCATTACACAACACTTTTACAAAAAAGGTTTTTTCACCTTTGAGAAATCGCAATTTAGAAAGAATTACAATGAGAAAAAATACGTAAGTTTGCGGCAAAAACAACAGAACATGGTTTTAGAAGAAAAAATTATCATTTTAGACTTCGGCTCACAATATACTCAGCTAATAGCCCGAAGAGTACGCGAGTTAAATGTGTATTGCGAAATACACCCTTTTAATAAAATTCCTCAACTAGACAATTCGGTTAAGGGGGTAATTCTATCGGGCAGCCCATATTCTGTTTGCGATACAGGAGCTCCTATTCCCGATTTATCGAAAATAAAGGGAAAACTACCTTTATTGGGAGTATGCTACGGGGCACAGTATTTGGCACATTTCTGCGGCGGCAAAGTAGAACCCTCAAAGCATCGGGAGTACGGTCGAGCAAGGCTGACTTCAATTGCACCCGACTCAGATCTATTTCAGAATGTATCGCTTAATACCCAAGTGTGGATGTCGCACGGCGACACCATCATTTCGCTCCCGGAAAATTTTAGCGTAATTGCAAGCACTTCTGATGTTGAAAATGGCGCATTTGCCATTGCCGATGAGCTTACATACGGCATACAATTTCATCCGGAAGTATATCACACCACAGAGGGGAAAATTGTATTGGAAAATTTCGTTAAAAATATTTGTGGGGTAACTGCCAACTGGACACCGGCGGCCTTTGCCGAATCGGCCATATTAGATTTGCGTGCAGAAATTGGAGAAGGGAAAGTGGTACTCGGTCTTTCGGGGGGTGTAGACAGCAGTGTAGCAGCCGTTTTACTTGACAAAGCCATAGGCAAACAACTTACTTGTATTTTTGTAAATAACGGGTTGCTCCGCAAGAATGAATTTGACGAGGTATTGGCTTCTTACAAAGACATGGGATTGAACGTAAAAGGCGTTGATGCCACCGACAAGTTTCTCGACCAACTGGAAGGTGTTAGTGAACCGGAAGAAAAACGGAAAATTATTGGCCGAACATTTATTGAGATATTCGACGAA
This sequence comes from Salinivirgaceae bacterium, assembly GCA_046482785.1. Classification (GTDB taxonomy): domain Bacteria; phylum Bacteroidota; class Bacteroidia; order Bacteroidales; family Salinivirgaceae; genus Salinivirga. The sequence continues at coordinate 10,841 of JAWOEM010000138.1, read as the reverse complement.
GAGGCGCACAAAATACAAAATGTAAAATGGTTGGCTCAAGGCACAATATATCCGGATGTTATTGAATCGATTTCGGTGAACGGGCCTTCGGCCACAATTAAATCGCACCACAATGTGGGAGGCTTACCGGAAAAAATGAATTTGAAAATTATTGAGCCTTTAAAACTATTGTTCAAAGACGAAGTTCGAAAGGTGGGGAAAGCGTTGGGTATTTCGAGCCAACTTATTGGACGGCATCCGTTTCCGGGGCCGGGATTGGCCATTCGCATTCTTGGAGAAATTACACGCGAACGCATACGAATAATCCAAGAGGTAGACTCAATTTATATAAAACAGATGCGAGAAGACGGACTTTACGATCAGGTTTGGCAAGCAGGAGCAATTTTATTGCCCATTCAATCGGTAGGAGTTATGGGCGACGAGCGCACTTACGAGCAAGTTGTTGCTCTTCGTGCAGTGGCATCTACCGATGGAATGACGGCCGACTGGGTGCATTTACCGTACGAATTTTTAAGTATCGTTTCTAACAAAATTATCAATCAGGTAAAAGGAGTTAACCGGGTAGTTTACGATATTAGCTCAAAGCCACCTGCAACAATTGAGTGGGAATAGTTTTCAAACTGATATCTTCAACAGAAATAATACAGCCGCGAACGCTTCTTGACAAAAAGTTCGCGGCTCTTTTTTTCTCTCAATGCCAATATCAAAAAACCACTAAAGCTCTTTTAAGTCATCGAGGTCGCGGCGTTCTTTCTTTGTGGGGCGGCCTGTTCCACGCTTTCTGAACCCATCAATATTATTCCGCATCATTTGTAGTTTATCGAGCTCGGTTTGCGGGGTTAATTCCTGCATGTAATCGCTCACCAGCTTTGCCCCCATGCGTTTCTCGACCAATGCCAGTACTTTATACGTATATATAACCGGTGGCTTTTTCACATCGATGGTTGCACCCACACTAATAGTTTTGCTTGGCTTAACCGCTTCTCCATCTACCAACACCCGCGACTTTTTGCATGCATCGGCAGCTAAACTGCGGGTTTTGAAAATTCGCACTGCCCATAGCCACTTATCAATTTGTACTCCTTCATTACTCATAAAACACCATTTTTTCTTGATCTTAGGAATAAAAACAACAAATATGTAGATTATTTCGTTTGTAAAAACTGTAAATACGTAAAAATCACATAGAACAGTTTAAAATAAAGTATTAGTTTTGTATTTCATTGAAAATTAGAATATGCGGAAGTTTTTGAGTGTAATTGCCCTGCTTTTTGTTATGGGGCTGACATTGACAGCACAAACGGGGGAAAACTATATGGTCGGCACAAAGATATTGAATGCCGACGATGCCATCGATCCGAACCATTTCCATTCGGCTTTCGTCGAAAAACTGATCCGGTTAAGAATAAATAACATACGTACTGAAAGAGGCTTTGATGCTTACGCAGATAACGAGGTGCTTCAACAAGCAGCAAAACTACAAGCCGATTATATGGCATCGATCGACGATCGCACATTAGAGAATGACGATAAAAAATTAAGCACCACATTCGATCGATTAGCCTACAGCGGTGGTTCGGGACGAGGTTTTGAACTTGTGGAGAGAGAATCAATAAAAAAGCGAGGCATTTATTACTCCTATAATGAGCTTGTCGAAAGCATTGTATTTGGTTGGTTTAATTCTTCGCGCGATTCGAAATACCTCTATTCCGACCAATACACACTGGCCTCGGCAGGGGTAGCGCTGGATGATTCGAAACGAAGAGTTTACGTATCGCTCATTTTGGGCGATTTTCTATCGCTCAATGAAGGGGCAGCATATACCAAAGATTTATCGTTCGATATAACCTCGCCTGCTTTTTTCAGATGGAACAGGCTTAAACACTACGATGAACGAGGCTGCCGAAAGACAGACAGACTTGAAAATTTAAGCTTGCTACAAACGGCGCTAACTGTAAATAGTAACAATCAAGTTTATCTTGAGTTCGACAATGCACGCGTGTTTAAAAGGTTTTTACGCGAACGCAAGGATGGACTCGCAATTGATATTATTAAAAAAGACCAGTACCTGTGCGGCACACCAAACAAAGTAGACTACACAAAAGTGAACAGAGGTTTACGTTTACCGGTGGTTTACAGCAATGAGTTTTGGCGTAAAAACGAGATTGAGGGCAAATACGTAAGGTCGGTAAAAGTTCCCTTGGGAGAAATTCCCGAAGAGATGGTAAATTCCGACTACGAACTAAATCTGATGCTTATTCAAGATCAGCATGTATGTGCCAGCATACCAGAATCGTACCTATCGAGCTGCGAAGGCGTTTACAAACAGCCATTGGAATTACTTGCAGATACGGTAACAATAAACAGCAAATTCAATTACAAACCTGTTGCCGACAGTACAAATCTTCGGTTCAAAATCCCTTTCGAGAAAAAGAAGTTTACCTACAAAACCGAGGACATAGAGCCTTTTTTAAAACTTCTGAACGAGCCCGATTTTGTGATCTACGAACTTCGTATATCGGCATTTGCTTCGATAGAAGGAATTGAGGAAGAAAACGAGATGCTTCAAAAAAAACGTGCCGAAAGCATAATAGACGCACTACGTCTGCGCCAGCGCGACAGCATCATCACCGAAATAAATACTGAGCATGCCTGGGAATCCTTCAAAGAAGACATCAAGAACACGCAGCACAACGTTTTGGCATCGATGAGCATGCAAGAAGCACAAAACTATATCAACAAATACGATCTTTCGAAAAAGTTAGAACCAATTTTAAAACAACATCGCTATGCCCAAATAGATATGAAAGTTACATATGACATTTCGGGCAGTAAAGAGCAAGATTTCGTGATCAGTAAATTCAACAAGGCCATTGAAAAAAGCGATCTTCCTTTAGCCCTCTCCATACAAAAGTACATTATGAAAAAAATTATGGATGGGCGCTACTCCATGTCGGCAGTATACAACCAGCAAATACCGCAAAAACAAAAGTTTGCAGGCCTGCTGATGAACAAACTTTGGCTGGAAATGAAAGGAACAAGCTCGTCTATTGGCGACTACGCAGAGCGAATAGCTCAGCTGCACGAACTCGACAGATACAACGAATATATTGCTTTTAATAACGCCATGTGCCGGGTACTTTACGAACCCGTAGCCGACGAAAGGCAAATAACTGGTATTCAAAACGATATTGACCGTTTCTACTACAAATCGTTTACTAAAGAAACCATCGACAACCTGAATATGCGATATCAGTTTAAGGTAATCAATGCTGCCGACTCTTTGCCCGATAGTGAGAAAATTGTAGAAGACAGGCTGGAAAAGATTAAAGAGATTGTTGATATTCGGGATGAAAACATTGAGAACTCGCTTCGCTTGGCCGAACTTTTCATCCACAATAAAGACTATGAATTTGCATTGCAAATTCTCGATGCGTTTATAGAAAACCCTAACGCACCGGAAGAATTGGTGTTTACATATTTATCGCTATGTAGCCGTTTTGAACAACGCTTACTAAGCAGAAAGTTTGCACGAGCAACACACGTGGCTTATCAAATGAACCCGGATCGGTATTGCATGCTTTTCGACGGAAACCACTTCTCTTACAGAGTTTTCGAAAATCCTGAAGTAAAAAACAGTTTTTGCAAAGAATGCGGCGAACCACAAATTTCGAAAGGAAATTAACCGCGAAAACTGATTAAATTTTTGGTGGGGTTGAATTTTTCAACAAATTGCTTCAAACAAAAAAAACCGACAGTTTCGGTTTTTACCCAAAATCCACAAGGATTTTGACATTGAGAAATTAAATATTTGCGGAATTTAGGCTTTATTTATTATTGTATTGGTTCATGGTACGTTGGATACCAATAGTACCAAAACCTTTAATTACTTCTATGCACTTACCGATTCGTTCGGGCAGGGCTTTTTCCTCCTCGGCATCCCATTTGCCTAGAACATAATCGATCTGTTGCCCCATAGAAAACTCTTTGCCAATACCAAACCGCAACCGGGCGTAGTTATTCATACCCAGCACTTCGTTAATATTTTTTAGCCCATTGTGTCCACCGTCAGAGCCTTTAGCTTTAATCCGAATATGGCCGAAATTCAAGGCAAGGTCATCGGTGAGCACCATAACCTTATCGATAGGGACTTTCTCTTTTTGCATCCAATAATTTACAGCCTTCCCGCTTAAGTTTACATAGGTAGACGGTTTAATTAGCACAAATTGGCGTCCTTTAAAACGATAAACAGCCTTACTGGCATATCGGTCTGGCGTAAAAGTAATATTGGACGCCTCAGCTAAGGCGTCCAATATTTTAAATCCTATATTGTGACGGGTATTTTCATACTCTGCCCCAATATTTCCTAGTCCAACGATTAAATATTTCACCGGGAAATTAATGTTGTGTTTGAATGGAGCTTAACATAAGTCTCACTCCAAATAAAAAATCTATTCTTCTGCAGCAGCCTCTTCGCCTTCTCCTTCTGCATCAGCTTCTTCATCGCCAGCTTCGGCAGCGTCAAGAATTGCATCGGCAGCAGCAGCAACGGCGCGGCCTGAAATTACGGCTACAATTTGCTGATCTTCCTTATCGACGAAGGTCAGTTTATCGCGTTTCAGATCACCAACTTTAACTCCATCGCCAATTTCGAGTTTAGAAATATCGATATCGATAAAATCTGGAATATCGGCAACCATACCTGAAACTTTCAGGTAGCGTCTGCGAGCGCGTAAACGACCACCTTTCATAAGTCCGGGAGCTGTTCCATTAAGGCGCACAGGAACGTTAATTGCGATTAATTTTCCATCCTCAATTTCCATAAAATCGATGTGAATTAACTCATCGGTTACCGGATGAAATTGCAAATCTTTCATAATGGCCATATGCTTGGCACCATCGATATCTAAAGCTACTTTATATACATTTTGCGTGTACACAAGATCTTTAAAATCGTTTTTGTGTGCATAAAAATGCTTTACATCTTTCGCACCATAAATTACGCAGGGTACCATTTCCTGCTTGCGGAGTTTTTTGGCATCTTTTTTACCGGTTACCTCCCGCACTTTTACTTTTACTTCAAATACATTCATTTTTTAAACGTTTTATGTGTTACTCAAAACTCTCGATCAAAGGGTAACAGTTTCCCATCACACCTTAAACGTCATTTTTTCAGGGCGCAAATATACGTATTTTAGACGATAAAATTACCGCTAATTGACTGTTTATTATAAACTTTTTTAATGGTATCGGCAAAAATATCGGCAACCGAAAGCACGGTAATCTTGTCGCACTCTTCCTTTAGCGGGATACTGTTACTTACAATAACCTCTTCGATTTGCGAATTACGAATACGTTCCATGGCCGGACCGGAAAGTACGGGGTGAGTAGCCACAACCCGAACACTTTTTGCTCCGCGGTCTTTCATAATTTCGGCAGCTTTGCATACGGTTCCTGCGGTATCGATCATGTCGTCTACAATTACCACATTTTTATCTTTCACCGGCCCTATAACGGTGAGCTGACCAATTACGTTTGCTTTTTCTCTGGATTTGTGACTAATAACCAATGGTGTTTCGAGGAAGCGGGCATATGCATTAGCTCGCTTTGTACCGCCCATATCGGGCGACCCGATTACGAGATTGTCGAGTTGCAGAGATTTGATGTAGGGAACAAAAAGCGACGATGCATAAAGATGATCGACGGGTACATTGAAAAAGCCTTGAATCTGGTCGGCGTGCAAATCCATGGTCATAATACGCGACACTCCAATGGCATAAAGCATATCGGCCACCACTTTAGCACCAATACTTACACGGGGTTTGTCCTTGCGATCCTGCCGTGCAAAACCAAAGTACGGCATTACGGCAACAATTTTATAGGCCGATGCCCGCTTGGCTGCGTCAATCATCATGAGCAGCTCAATAAGGTTGTCGTTTGGCTGAAAGGTAGATTGAATAATAAATACCTGATCGCCCCGAACGGATTCTTCGAAAGAAGGCTGGAACTCACCATCGCTAAATTTCTGCAATGTGTATTTACCAAGGCTGACGCCATAGGCATTGGCGATTTGTTCAGCTACATAAGTTGATTTTTCACCTGAAAAAAGTTTAATTTGCGAATCTGCAGACATGTTGTAGGGTTTTATCGAATTAATGCAAAATTATATAATTATTTAGCTTCCACTGTATTATAACGAAAAATATCGATGCCTCTAGCATACGTTAATTGTGGTTACACTTGTTCAATAACCTCCTGAATATGCTTCAAAACTTCTGTTCTCCCCTCTCCGCTGGTTGCCGAGGTAACAAAAATTCTCGGCAGTTCATCCCACGATTCCTTCAAGCGCTCCTCGTATAAATGCAAAACGTTATCTAACTCTCTCTTTTTCGATTTATCTGATTTCGTAAAAATTAGCGCAAAGGGCACTCCTTGCTCGCCTACCCAATTAATAAAATCAATGTCGACTTTCATTGGTGGGTGGCGCGAATCGATTAATATAAAAAGCTGCGTTAAATTTTCTCTTTTCAGAATATACGATTCAATCATTTGCTGCAACTTGCGCTTTATCGCAATGGGGATGCGGGCAAAACCATATCCGGGCAAGTCGACCAAATACCATTTATCGTTCATCAGAAAATGGTTTATCAACAGAGTTTTCCCCGGTTTCCCGGATATTTTGGCCAATCGTTTCTGATTTGTAATCATATTAATCAAACTCGATTTTCCCACATTTGAGCGCCCAATAAAAGCAAACTCAGTTAACTGATGATCAGGACATTTACTATAATCCTGGCTACTTGTGATAAAGGTTGCTTTTTTTATTTCCATAATTAAAAGTTATAGTCCGGGTTCTCGGTATCGAAATCCAATGATGTAAAATTGGCGTTCCATGTAAATTGGGTGTAGGTATATTTTTCAAAAACGCCATTATCGTCTTTTACAATTACTTGAAGCAGGCTGTAATTATCTTTATCGATAATTATTTCCACCGATTTTGCATAGGCACTAGGCACTTTAATTCTATCGTTGGATTTTAGTTTGGATGTTATCGATAAAGAGGGGTTATTCCAAATGATGGAATAAAAATTCACATTATGCTTCGCCGCAAAATCCAAGAGCGAAGCATCATCGCGCACCCGAACTGTTTTTATATGATAATCAGCCTGATAATACTTCATTGACAAGCTCTTTTGTCCATCGAAAATAGTATCGTTCACCACAAACCGACAGGCTTCGTGGCCGGAAGCATCCATCATTTTCATTACTTGTTTGATGGTAAAGGTAGGATCAGATTCAAAAATAGAATGATGCTGGCGTTTAAGAATGCGCGGTGAATATGGGGATAACTGAATGCTGGTGTACGGAAAACCATCGGGGTAAACGGTTGCTTTGTCTTTATCGAGCGATTCATTGTAGAGCAACTCAATATTGCTCCGCATAAATTGGCGGTAATAAATTTTCAAGGGTTGGCGGTCTATTTTAAAAATGGCCTTTTGGCGATAATCATCGTCCAGCATTCGGGCATAAATATGCACACAGAAATAGATACTTTCCGCATTCTGAGCTATGGAGTCGAGTTTTTGCAAGTATGACTTTTCGTGATCGCAACCTTTTGCATTTTCCATTTTTCCCGAAACAGGAAAAAGAAGAATGCTAGCGGGCAGGAACAAAAACCTCAAGTAACTGAGCATCATTGGTTGGTATTATTTTTACAGATTCGAGCACCGCAGGAATAAGCACGGTTTCGCCTTTCATTATTTTTTCGTGTTCGTTTTGTCCATAATCAATTTCAGCAGCACCTTCAACACACATGAGCACTACAAAAGAATCGAGCTGATTATAATCGCGTTGCATCGTATTTTGAACAACCAATTTATTGACCACAAAGTACGGGCAGTTCGCAATTTCTACCGGCTCGTTCGGGGTATCTTTATAATTTGTTCTGTAGTTATCAACCTCAGAAAAGTCCAGGGCTTCCAACGCATTGTCGATATGTAACTCACGGCCTTGACCATCGGTTCCTTTCCGATTCCAATCGTAAACACGATAGGTAACATCGGAAGATTGCTGTATTTCTGCAAATAAAACACCGGAACCGGTAGCATGAATTCGTCCGGCAGGCATAAAAAAAACATCGCCCCGTCGGGCTGGTTCTTTATTTAGAATATTTTCGACAGTGTTTTGTTCGATGTGCTCTCGGAGTTTTGTTCTATTCATTTTTTCAGAAAAGCCGGTATACACACAAGATTCGGGATTGCTATCGAGAACATACCACATTTCGGTTTTGCCAAGCACACCGTGCTTTTCCATGGCCATTTCATCGTCTGGGTGAACCTGAACAGATAAAACGTCGTTGGCATCGATAAATTTAAAAAGCAAGGGAAACGCATTTCCAAATTGTTCGAAAATTCTGTCGCCCACCATGTCGCCCATATAGATCTCAATAAGCTCATGCAGCTCGTTTCCGCTCAAAAAACCATTCGTCACCACCGAAATATTATTTTCAACACACGATAACTCCCAACTCTCACCAATTAGATCGCGATCTGTATTTTTATTCAGTTGGGTTCTTAAACGCTGCCCTCCCCACACCTTTTCTTTATAGATGGGAACAAATTTCAATGGATATAATTCACTCATAACGAACGGCTTATTTGGGTAAAAGTAGCACATTTCCAATTGTATAATATACTACCATTTTACGTCGGCAAAGCTACTGAATAAGCGCAAATAATTCATGATTTTTGGAAAAAACATTGGTATAATTTTAAATTTTAGAAAATACGACTATCAGGTAACAACCTATTGAAGAAAAAAAGATAAAAACGATGCGCTAAACTCTGTTGAATTTTGGCCATATTAAACAAATGATTTTTAACTTTGGGGCAAAAATGATAATAGGAATTGCCGGCGGAACAGGTTCAGGAAAGACAACTGTAGTACGTAAAATTATTGAATCGATCCCAATGGGAGAAGTAAGCATCTTATCGCAAGACTCTTACTACAAAGATAATAGCCACCTACCACTCGAGGATAGAATAAACATTAATTTCGACCATCCACAATCTGTCGAGTTTGACCTACTGGTCGATCACATAAAAAGATTAGAAAAAGGCAAAGCGGTTAACCAACCGATTTATTCTTATGTGACCTGTACTCGCCAGGAAGAGTACACAGTAGTGCAACCGCGAAAAGTAATTCTAATAGAGGGGATATTAGTATTAACAAATCCGCAACTACGGAACATGTTCGACATAAAAGTTTTTGTGCATGCCGATGCTGATGAACGTTTGATTCGTGTAATACGTCGCGACCTGGAAGAACGTGGCCGTTCAATAGAAAAAACACTGGAACGCTATAACAATTCGGTAAAACCAATGCATCAGCAATTTATTGAGCCATCGAAATCTCATGCCGATCTCATTGTTCCGCAAGGAGGAGAAAATAAAGTAGCGATAGATATATTAACACAAATTATTAAAATGAACCTTAAATAGTGTCTGTCAAACTTTATGGCCAGGCAATAAATTGTAAAGTTATTTTGGCACAATCTCTTCATTAAACAAGTACATTACATGCAAGAACTCGGGCTTTACGACATAAAAATTGGGAATATTCTTTTTTTAGATATTGAAACGGTTCCATTGTGGGCTTCATACGACGATTTAGACGAAACGAGTCGTACGCTTTGGGACAAAAAGGCACAAAAAATATCCCGAACAGAGGATCAAACACCGCAGGAGCTATACCAAAGAGCCGGAATTTATGCCGAATTTGGCAAAGTAGTATGCATTTCGTGTGGGTTTGTATCGCCCGACAATAAAATACGGATAAAATCTTTCGCTGCAGAAAATGAGCAAATTTTGCTAAACGACTTTGCATCGTTGCTTAATGGAAGCTACGCCAGCGCAGAAAAAATTCTCTGTGCCCATAACGGAAAAGAATTTGACTTTCCGTTTATTGCCCGGCGCATGCTTATCAATGGAATAAAACTACCGAATATATTGCAAATTGCCGGCAAAAAACCTTGGGAAATTAACCACTTAGATACGATGGAATTATGGAAATTCGGCGACTACAAGAACTACACATCACTGGCTTTGCTTACCCATGTGTTTAACATTCCAACCCCAAAAGACGACATTCAGGGCAGCGACGTGTACGAAATTTACTGGCAGAATAACGATTTGAAACGAATTGTAATTTACTGTCAGAAAGATGTGGTAGCCATCATTCAACTCTTTCAAAAATACCGAAACGAACCACTATTCGGCGAAAATGACATTGTAATAGCCAATATCTAAAACACGCAGGAATTCTGTCCGATACAGGAAACACGCTTGGAGGCTTTTGTGCTAATTCAATGAAAGCGCATTATTCTGCACATTATTCAATGAAATCGGAAACTACCTTCATAAACTCCTCCGGCTTTTCGGCATGCAGCCAGTGCCCGGTGTCCGGAATGGTGCTAATTTCGGCATAAGGAAAAATGGCCCGAATAATGGGAATCGATTCATCATCCATATAGCCACTTTCGCCACCCTTAATGAATAACACCGGAAACGCCGTCATGGGACTCACCATGTCGGGGTCAATTCCTTCCAAAATATTGTCTAAACTATCGTATAAACCTGTTAGGTTCAGCTGCCAGCGGAAGGACTTACCATCATTGGTTCGCTGTAGATTTTTAAGTAAGAATTTTCGAATGCGTACTTGTGGAATATACGGTTCCAGTTGTTTTTCTGCTTCGGTTCGTGTTTTCAATTTTGACAAATCGATGGATAAAAGTCCTTTAAAAATCTCCTTATGAAAGAGTGTCTTCGCATCGGACAAACTTT
>JAWOEM010000083.1:0-3559 GCA_046482785.1 Salinivirgaceae bacterium | reverse complement strand
CAAAAAGGAAAATTTCAAACCGGTAAATGGCGAACTATTCCTCGATAAAATAAGCACGTTTAACCTCACATCGTGGAATTATAAAGGCCAGGATAAATCCAAATTCCGCCACTACGGCCCTATGGCGCAGGATTTTTACGCTGCATTTGGGAATGATGGTGTTGGAACCGTAGGCTGCGACACGTTGCTTTTAACGGCCGATTTCATGGGCGTGAACTTCATTGCCATACAGGCTCTAGAAAAACGTACACGTGAACTAAAAGAAACGCAAGCACAACTTCAAGCAAAAATCGATGAAATTGACATGCTAAAAGCTAAAGTTGATGAAATTGAAGAGCTAAAAGCTGAAATGGAACAAATTAAGCAGCATTTTGAAATACGTGCAGAAAAATAATTTGCTATTTCGGTTTATTGTTTTTCCTCAGGAGCCACTTCTTTTAGGAGGTGGCTCTCTTTATGGAGGTTAATGCTTTTTCTCGATAAGCTATTGATGTGTTGAATGATGTGACTTGAGGAAGTTTTTATTGTTTTAACGGTTTGGCTATGCCGGTAGCGTAAATGTAAATACCGAACCTACGTCTGTGGTAGAGTTGGCAGATATTTGTCCACCCAACATATTTACCAAACCTTTGGAAATGGCCAAGCCCAAACCTGTACCGCGTATGTGCTGCAAGTTTGTATGTGCTTGCTGGAAGCGTTCAAAAATCTTTTCCAGTTGGTCGGGAGGAATTCCCATTCCTGTGTCTTCTACAAAGCATTCAATTTTGTTTCCTGTTACCGTATAGCCAATTTTTATGTATCCCTTTTCGGTAAACTTCAATGCGTTTGTGATGAGGTTTGTAAATACCTGCGCAAGCCTCATGGGGTCTGTGTTTATGGTGTGGCTTTGTTTGGGTAGATCGATGAGTAAATCGAGTCCGTTGCTGCTCGCATCGTGAGAGAACCGTGCAAAAACCTCGTGAAAAAAATCGTGCAGGTTTATGAGTTCAAAATTGAGTTTTACCTGATCGGTTTCAATTTTAGAGATGTCTAAAATATTGTTGATGAGCGCCAAAAGTTGCTCCCCACTTTTATCGATTACCCGGATGTATCTTTCTCGTTTGGTCTGTGTAAGATTCTGGTTTACAAGCAGCCGCGAGAAACCCAGAATTCCATTCATGGGAGTACGAATTTCGTGCGACATATTGGCTAAAAAAGCAGATTTGAGTTGTTCGCTTTCTTCTGCTTTATTTTTTGCAATCCGTAACTCATTATTCATTTGTTTAAATGCGGCATTTACTTCAGTAAGTGTTTTGTTTTGGTCTAAGTAGTTATTGTTTAGTTCTTTGTAGGCAATGTTTTTTTGTTGTAGTTCTAGTTCCGCATTTTTTCGGTCGTTTATATCTTTAACGAAAATCAGATTGACCTTGTTTGGGAGTCGCACACCGCTTATCATTGCATGGAATAGCTTGTTTTTCTTGGTTTTTAATCTGATTTCGGAACTTGCATTGCCCAATTCGTGAAGCGACCTGAAAAACGTACGCATTTCTTGTAAGTCTGCATGAACCAAGTCTTTGAAAAGCAAGTTCGGCAATTCTTCTTCGGGGTATTCAAGCAAATGCAGTGCGGCCTTGTTAAATTCTACTATTTGTAATTCTTTATTCAGCACCAAAATGCCATCGGGAGCGTGAGAAATATAGGTTCGGAATTTTTTCTCGCTACTGTTGAGCGCCATTTCGGCCTCTTTTTCAGCTGTAATGTCCAGTATTACCCCTTCAACATGTGGTTCGCGGCCATTGATGCTGACAAACGAGCCTCTTTCATGCACCCACTTTAAGTTTCCATTTTTTGTTTTTATTCGGTACGTCAGATCAAACACTGATTTTTCTTCTGCACTTTTTTCTATTACTTCCCGCACCTTTTCCTGATCTCTTGCGTCAATAATGTCGTTGTAGGCTACAGATTGGTTTTGAAGCAATTCTTTCGGCGTGTAACCGGTAAGCTTAGATGCACCATCGCTGATAAACTGCATTGTCCAAAGAGCATCGAATTTGCAACGGTACACCATCCCATCTAAATTATTGATAAAACGTTTGAGCTTATTTTCCTGTTCTTTTAATAAATAGGTTTGTTCTTTATGTGAAGTAATATCTTGGTGGGTGGCAACAATACGTGATGGAATGCTTTTTTTGTTGCGTTTCACTACTTGTCCACGCAGTAATATCCATCGCCATTGGCCGGTATTGGTACGCATGCGGAATTCGGCACGAAAGAAATCGTTGTTTTTCAGCACTTCATCTCGAACCGGCTGAACAATGGCTCTTTGGTCTTCGGGGTGCACTAATCGATACCAATTTTCAACCGTAGGTTCGAATACGTTTTCCTGATAGCCGAGCATGGAGTAGAAGCGCGATGAGAGATACAGGTCGTTGTGTTCAAAGTCGAAATCGGCCAGAGCGTCAGATGTTGCTCGTTGAGCAAACAGGAGTCGTTGCTGATTTTTCTGTTGTTCGCGCTCTGTTTCCAGTTGTTCTGTAATGTTTTCGGTTAGGAGCACAACATGGTTTTTTCCATCGGGAATGCCAATGAGCTTAATGGTTTGCTCGTTTTTTATTTCAAATGTTTCAGATGGGTTCTCGCGTGCTTCATTGTTAATGGAATTAATGAAATTAACAATCTCGGGGTTTATTTCGTTTAGAAAAGCCGATAAGTTTTTTTGGTCTGGTGGCGTTGACTGTGTGTCGGAGAAAAAATTTTCGTTAGCTGTTACAAATTCAATATCTTGAGGTGAATGATAGTTAACTTGCAATAGTCCGTATGGCAAGTTGTGTATAATGCGGTCGAAAAAACCTTGCAAGAGGCTAGCCTTCGCGTGCTGTTGTATTGCTGTATGGTCGTGAATAAATAACAGTATATTCTTTTCGTCTGTTGTAGATGTTACGCGAACAAGCTTTGTTGTGTTCCCGATATGGAATTCGGCCAATTCTTTTCCTTCTGTAAGGGGAGGAATGTCTATGCTGGTTGTGTCGGTAGTGTTACCAAACCAGTTTTTAATTACTTTATTGATAAAAATAACTTCGCGCCGTGAATTTACGACAATAAGGCCTTCGGAAATATGCTCTCCCCAGCGAAATTTTACAGATGCTTCGGGTTGCTCATTTATCCGATAACTAATTCCCTTTTTATTGCCAAAAAATGGTTTAAACATGCCGTACTGTTTGATAATGTGCAATATAGGGCAAGAAAACAGCGAAAAGCCCCCCTAAAATGCCTGAAATAAGGATGTGAAATCTTCATTTGTAGTCAATAGGCAGGTGAAATGCACTGGAAAATCGTTGTTAGAGCGATTGCGATTGTTCGTTTATCATTTGCAAGTAGTGGGCATCGGCAATTAATAATATGCGCAAGAAGCTGAAGGCAAGCTTCGAGACCGCAGGCAACCTCCAGACGGAGGCCATGGAGCGATTGCAGAAGGTAGACAAAGACATCGGGGAGTATACCGTCTCCGGCCTGTTCGACTCGCTGTTTGAGCATCATTCCGGCCGGCCGGGGATACCTCAGTACCTTACCGACCTCAAAG
>JAWOEM010000057.1:0-3838 GCA_046482785.1 Salinivirgaceae bacterium | reverse complement strand
AAAAAACATATAAACCCAAGAATTTGCTCGGGCGAATATCCAGAGCCAAAAATAATTTAATTACACCAAAAGCATACAGCAACGATTCGCGATTCTTTACCGCCGATCAGGCTGCACAAATGCCCTATACCGGCGATATTTACGCTACATACATGAAGCGCTGCAAAATTACCGGGGCAATGGATTTCGACGACCTGCTGCTCAATACCAATCTTTTGTTCCGCGATCATAAAACCATTCTGGAAAAATACCAGGATAAGTTTCAGTATATTTTGGTGGATGAGTATCAAGATACCAACTTTGCACAGTACCTGATTATAAAAAAGTTGGCAGAACGTCATCAGAATATATGTGTGGTGGGCGATGATGCACAAAGCATCTATGGTTTTCGGGGTGCGAAAATTGAAAATATTCTTAATTTTCAGAAAGATTACCCAAACTTATCGGTTTTTAAATTGGAGCACAATTATCGGTCGACACAGAATATTGTTAATGCTGCCAGTAGCGTCATAGCCAATAATCAAAAGCAATTACCCAAAAATGTGTACACCGAGAACGATGCTGGAGAAAAAGTTACCATTATAAAAGCCATTACGGAGGTAGAAGAGGGGCACTTAATTGCTAATTCTATTCAGGATAAACGCCTTACAGAACAGCAGCATTATGGTAATTTTGCTATTTTGTATCGCACCAATGCACAATCGCGAATACTGGAGGAGGCATTGCGCAAGCGAAATATTCCATATCGAATTTATGGTGGGCTCTCGTTCTATCAACGTAAAGAAGTGAAAGACTTGGTGGCTTACCTGCGATTAACATCTAATACGAGTGATGATGAAGCACTAAAGCGAATTATTAACTACCCGGCCAGAGGAATTGGTGCCACCACCATGACTAAAATTGAGCAAGCTGCTTTGAATGCAGGGGTTTCTATTTGGCAGGCAATGAATATGGCGCCCCAAATGCAAATTGGAATTAATGCAGGCACCATGAAAAAGTTGCTCAACTTTGTTGCGCTAATCAATGGTTTTGGCGAGGTAATTCGTAATGCCGATGCTTACGATGCTGCCATGCAAATTGCTTCGGACTCGGGTTTACTGAAAGACCTTTACAACGATATGTCGCCCGAAGGCCGCAGCCGCTACGAAAATATTCAGGAACTGCTCAATGGAATAAAAGATTTTGTGGCCAACGAATACGAGGAAGGACGCGAAACCGGCTTGCAGGAATACATTGAGAACGTTTCGCTACTCACCGACATGGACACCAACAAAGGCGATGAGCAGCAGCAGGTAACTTTAATGACCATACACTCTGCAAAGGGATTGGAGTTTCCGCATGTTTACCTTTCGGGATTAGAAGAGGGATTGTTTCCATCTTCAATGTCGCTCGAAAGCAAAGAAGATATTGAGGAAGAACGCCGACTTTTTTACGTTGCTCTTACACGAGCCGAAAAAACGGCAACCATCTATTATTGTCAAACCCGATACAAATGGGGCACGCTTGAACAAAAAGTACCCAGTCGTTTTATACAAGAACTCGATGATGAATATGTAAATAGAGAAGATGATGGCACGGTTTCTATACAGAATCCGGCTGCAGGCACCGGCCAATCGGTGTTTAAAAAGCGCAGCTCTAAGCCTACATTCGGCGAACGCAGCAAACCCATTTCAACCACAAGTGGCAAAAAACCATTGCGCCGAACAATGCAAAAACCTGCCAGCCAATCAAAAGCCTACGACGGCAATTTTGTTGCCGATAGTGCCGATCAAATTATGGAAGGACAGATGGTTGTGCATCAGCGATTTGGGCGTGGTCAGGTGTTGAATGTCGAAGGAACTGAAAACAATAAAAAAGCAAGTGTGCAATTTGCCAGCGGGCGTAAGACATTGTTACTGCAATTTGCAAAGTTGAAAATTATAACCTGAAGTTTCGCACTTGATAGCAGTTTACAGTGATTTGTATAAAACGACTTGGTTTTAACCACAAATATGTTCGCCGACAACTCCTTTGGTAATACTACTCAAAAGGTACATCGCGGCAATTTTCCATCTTTGCATAAATTGTCTACCACAATATCGCTACTAACAAGGCTTAATTAATATCATAGAGCGCTGTTAGATGTGATATTATTCTTTATACTTTCAGGCACTTGCTCTTTATTATAAATTAAGTGGCATTACTATCCTTAGACATTCATGCAAATGGTTATAGGCGTAGCAGAAGGAGTTATTTTTACTATTGTATGTGATATTTATGAAATTAGTTTTGGCACTAAAAAATAACTCCGGAGCACATTCGTAGTACATGCACCGGAGTTTAGTGAAAATGGTTAGTCCAAAATATTCATGTTTTTTAAGGTTTGCAATGTTTCTTTAACAGATGCGGCCGATTTATCAAGCATTTCGCGTTCTTCCTTATTTAGATCGATTTCTATGATTCGCTCAATTCCGTTTCTACCCAGAATAATGGGAACGCCCAGATAGAGATCGTTCAAACCATATTCGCCATCTAAATATGCAGCTACAGGATGAAAACATTGTTGATCTTGCAATACGGCTTCTACCATTTGCGCTGCAGCGGCTCCCGGTGCGTACCATGCCGATGTTCCCATTAATTCTACCAGTTCGCCGCCACCTTTGCGGGTTCGGTCAATAATGGCATCGAGTTTTTCTTTGGGAATAAGCTGTTGTACAGGAATACCGGCAACTGAAGTATAACGGGGTAGGGGAACCATTGTATCGCCATGGCCGCCAAGTAGCAACCCGTGAATGCAGTTTGGCGAAATATTCAGTTCATCGGCAAGAAAAGCTTTGTATCGGCTGGAGTCAAGTATGCCGGCCATTCCAATTACTTCGTTCTTGGGCTTTTTGGCTGTCATAAATGCCGTGTAAGCCATAACATCTAACGGATTCGAAACGACAATTATAATGGCATTGGGAGAGTATTTTATCACATTCTCGGTTACATCCTTTACAATTTTTGCATTGGTGCTAATCAGGTCGTCGCGCGACATGCCGGGCTTGCGGGGTAAGCCGCTGGTAATAACTACCACTGCCGAGTCTTTTGTGGCTTCGTAATCGTTCGTAACTCCCTTAATTCGCGTATGGAAAAAATCTACCGACGATGTTTGCCACATATCAAGGGCTTTCCCTTCGGCCACACCGGGTTTGATGTCGAGTAAGACTACGTCGTTCACAATGTTTTTTCTGGCCACTACGTTAGCACATGTAGCTCCAACATTTCCTGCTCCAATGACTGATACTTTTCTCATAATTTTTTCGATTTTTGGTTGCAATTATACCTTTAAACAAGTTTTTGTGAAAAAGGTTGTGCTATTTCTATGTTAATTCAAACATATCTATATATCTGAAGTCTTGAATCGTAAATATATAGACCTGTATAAACGAGTTGCTTCAAATTTGGTTTGCGACTTTTTTGTTTTAAATTGATGAGTCTGTTACAAATAGGGTATTATCTGATTTCCAACGTTTCGTAATTTGAAAGCTATTTTAGATGGTATCCATTATTGTTTAGTCAATGTTATTATGCCTGACCAAAGGGAATGCAGTATTTTTCTGAATTTGCCAGTGTCAACCCCATGCTGGAGTAAGTTCATTCCAGATTTAGAGTGAAATCGTTCTTTTTATGCATTTAGGTGTGGTTTTTACCCAAATGCTTATAATTTCGCACTTAAGTTTGTAAATGGTAGCATTTCATGTGGTGATGCATACAAAATTTGTTTACATATAAAAAGCAATATTATAATGACACAAAAAGAATATACACGGCCGCAAGGCTCACTCATCAGCTTTATGAGCAATAAGGTAAAGCAGTA